>CAZSFB010000058.1:0-1202 GCA_964606035.1 uncultured bacterium
TCCCCCCGGCCCAGCCCAACGGTGCTCCGGAGCTCCGCCCCTCGATCGCCCAGCAGCTCCCTCGCGCACTGCCGATCTTCGACCACCAGAGCGAGTTCGCCCTGCATTCGGGTACCGACCTGCGCCGCATCAACCCGGCCGCCACAGGCCCCTTCTCGGGCCGGCCCATGTCGGACCTGTGCGATCCCGGCTCCGTGCCGGTCCTCTCCTGCGGCGGCCGGTTCCGGGGGAACCCGTTCACGGAAGTGAACCACGACGGCAACGTGGATGAGCTCGCCATCCAGGTGGGCCTCGTTCCTCAGCGTTACCAGGTCACCTCGGTCCCGGAAGAGGAAATCCTCTGCGTGAAGAGTCTCTCCAAGACTGGCACTGCGCTGCCTGGAAGCATCCCGCTCGTGGGCAACGCAGGACCGTCGGCTGACCTCAACTTCTTCGATCCGTTTGCGAGTTTTGATCCCTCGGCCACGGTAAATCCGCCGACCGATTTCGATGTCCGCAACCCGAAGAATACCGTCTGCAACCGGCCGCCACCCGCGACAGCCGTCTGCTCCGTGTTCCCGGTCTACACCCCCGGCAGCCCGCTGCCGATCGTCCCCCGCAACTACTGTGGTGCCGCCAAGGGAAGTGCGGACCTCTGCGGGGCATCACATCCGGGGGCGGGGGCTGGCTGCGTCATCAGCAATGTCGCCCCCGCGGTCAACTCCATCGTGGACTACTCGGTCCGGCGCAGCGAAAACGTTGTCGCACAGCTCATCCCGCAGCTGGCACGGATCCGGATTGCCACTGCCCAGCAGGCGATTGAGGATTCCCGCGACCTGACCGGCCCGCTGCTGGAAAACGCCCAGACGAGCGAAACCGACAAGCAGGCGATCCGGGATTCACTCAAGGCCACCGAAGCGCTGGCGAAAACCGGCATTCTTCCCGTGGCCGTGAAGCTGGCACAGGCGCTCGTGAGACCGAACGGCCAGAACCTCGACATCAACGAGGCGGTCATCACGCTGGGCCGTTCACTCACCCGGTCCCGGCAGCTCGACAACGGAGAGATCACGAACAACCGGATCGTGCTCCAGCAGCTTGAGCCGCTTCTTGCCGCACTGCTTGACCCCGATTCGCCGCTCGTCCGCGATGCGCTGGAGTTCCTGAACGCCTTCGACGAGGTGCGGATCCAGAGCGTCACGAATCCGATCATCATTCCGATCATA
>CAZSFB010000058.1:1212-10913 GCA_964606035.1 uncultured bacterium
CCACCGATCCTGTGAACCAGTACGACAAGATCGGCCGCCCCTGTGACCTCGTGCGCGACGCCACGGGGCCGGACCCCTGCGAGAACCGCACGGACGGCATCTCGCTGCTCATCGACTTCATCCGTGCCGCGAGCACTCCTGTGCCCCTCCGCACGAGGAACGGATCGCTCCAGTACGACTCGGCCGGAAACCCGATCCTGATGCGGCCCGGCGACTTCCTGGTACAGGGGACTGACGACTTCCTCGCCCTCGCCGTGGACTGCATCGTGGGCACCATCCCGCAGCCGGGCATCGGCACACCAATTTTCAATTGCAGCTCGCTTGACGAGCCCTCCGAGCTCACGCTCTTCGGCGACATCCTCGTTCAGGCGGCGCTGACGCTCGGCAAGACCGGAACCGATCGCGAGTTCAATACCGAGCTCGTGCCGTTCTCCGCCACACTTCTCGAAACGGTCGGGGAACTGTTCCAGAATCCCCGCGGACAACGCAGGGAAGACCCGTTGCTCTCGACGCTCCGGCTCTTCACCTCGGAACAGAGTCTCTCGGCAATTTCCGAGGCGAACAACGCTTTCCAGGCTTTGAACCATTCGGATCGTGACAAGTTCCTGTCCTTCATCATCGACCAGTTCGATCCGAATACCGGCGCAGTCGCCGGGCTCATAGACGCCACCGATCCGCTGATCCGGGCCGACAGCAATCTCGTGTTCCAGAAAGGCATATCGGAGTTTTTCCAGGTCAATGTGGACCTGCCTCCGGTCCTCTGCTCGGCGGCCCCGTCGCTGGCTGGCCGCGTGACTGAATGCATTACAAAAGTGCTCGCTGACGTTTCCGAGCAGGATATCCGCTTCCTCTATGATACGCTGGTCGAACTGATCGATACCGGCACTGCGGATGTTCTGGTCGGCGTGATCTCCCAGATGATCACCTCGGGGGCCCTTGAACGGCTCACCCCGACACTGGTGCTCATGTCCGAGGAGAACGTGACCGACGAGATGGTGATTTTCCTGAGTATTATCCTGGAAAACGGGGTGCTGGGGGTGGACAGACCGAGATGACACCACAACGATTTACCGGCAGGTGCAGACGCCTCGCGGGGTCCGGGTTCCGGCTCCTCGCGGCGGCGGCTGCCTTTGCCGTCTGGCTTGCTGCACCCGGTGCGGCAAATGCCCAGTCACCAGCCATCCAGTTCGGCCTCGGCTCCCGGTCCATGGCGCTCGGCGGTGCCGTGTCTGCTCACATCGACGACTTCTCGTCGGTCTTCTACAACCCCGCGGGGCTCGCCAACCGCACCGATCTCCAGCTCTCGGCCGGCGGCCAGCTCGTGCTGCCGAGCTTCCGGATCAAGAGCTTTGCCGGTACCCGCAAGGGCGCCACCAAGAACTTCCTCGCCAACAACTTCGGCGGCGTGGTGCCAATCGGCGGTCCATTCGAGCGCAAGCTTGCCTTCGGTCTGGCGGCCTATACGCCATTCCCGACCATCGTCTCCATCCGTATCCGGACGCCCGAGGAACCGTCTTTCGTGTTCAGCGAGGACCAGATCCAGACGCCCGTGATCGCCTTCGGCGCGGCCTACCGCTTCAACCAGTATTTCTCGCTGGGCGGTGGCGGCCAGCTGCTCGTGACCGCCAAGGGCAAGATCCGCACCGGCATCGACCTTGCCAACGCGGCGGTGAAACAGCGGGATACCGCCATCGCCATCTCGCCCACACTCTCGCCCATTGTCGGCGTCCAGGTGACACCGATCCGCTACCTCAGGCTCGGTGCCTTCTACCGCGCAAAGGTGAAGCCGGATTTCGACCTTCCCATCGATGTGGACGCCGATATCATCGGTTTCTCGTCGTCATTCACCAGTTCGATCCTCTTCTCTCCGGCGCAGCTCGGTGGCGGCCTTTCATTCGAAGTGCTTGAGAAGCTCATCCTCTCGACCGATTTCGTCTATGTCTTCTCGTCCGAGACACCGACGCCCGGCATCGCGCTCCGCGTGACACCGACAGCGCTCGTCGCCCCCATCGTCACCATCGACCCGGACCCCAACTTCGACAACACCTATGAGCTCCGGGTAGGCGGCGAGTTCAAGTTCAACGAGGACATCCGGTTCCGGCTGGGCTATTTCCGCCGCACGACTCCGGTCCCCGAGCAGATTTTTGACACGAGTTTCCTCGACTCCACGGCAAACGGATTTTCGTTCGGCACCGGCGTCACGCTGAAGGATCCGACCGAAATCCTCGAAAAACCCTTTACGATCGACTCCCACTTCCAGTGGACCCAGTACCAGCGGCGGACCTACCAGCGCGCCTCTCCGCTGCACCCGATCGGCGACCTCACATTCAGGGGGCGTATCTTCAACATCGGCGCGACATTCACGGTGAGGTTCTGAACCATGAATATGAACCCCCTCGGAAAACGGCTTTATCTGCTCGCGGCGATCACCGCCGTTCTGGGACTTTCAGCGCTCTCGGGCTCCTGCACGGACCCGAACCTGCCCGACCCGTTCCCCACCGATCCGCAGGTGGGCTACCTGGCGACCCTCGGGAAAGTGCCACTGTTCGCCTCCGATACGAGCCTGAGCGGTTATGTCTATACCTTCGATGATTATGGCGTGGGCAGCCCTTACGCGCTCATCAATACCGACGGCACCTACACGATGTATTTCCATGGCGATGACCAGCCAGACAGTCTCAGCGACCGCTTTTCATCGTTCGCCATCGGCCGGACACATTCGGACACTGAAGGGCAGACCTGGGGCGAGCGTGAGGTCATCATGGTCCGCCGCAACCTGGCCGATGACCCCGGCCTTGCCCCCTTCGATCCACCAAGTCCGGCCGTTTCCGGCTGCGGTCCGGGCAGCCTCATCGAGAACTGCTACGACTCCAATGGCGTACTCGACCCGATGGTCTTTGAGACCTTCCTTTATTACACCGGGCCCGGCATCCCGGACCCTGTGACCCGCTTCGATGGCGCGGAGGTTCCGGAGATCCCGTCGGCCATTGGCCGGACGGACCTGCCACCCACGCAGCAGCTCGCCCGCAACGGACTGCCACTGCTTATCGCCAACAAGGCCATGACAGCCACTGATCCGGTCCTCACCACCGAGGATGACGCCTTCTACAATACGCTGGCCGGATCTTTTGATCCGTTCACGGTACCCTGCGACCGCAAGTCGTTCCTGCCGGCCGAGTTCAGCACCGCCGGTGTCACCGAGCTCAACTCACGGGATTCGGCTGCCGCGCTCCAGATCCGCGCGGGCCCCTATCCATGGGAGTCCGGCGGCGTGAGCTCGCCGTTTGTGATGCAGAACCCCTACAATCCGGCCGAGACGCTCATGTACTACACCTGCACCGAGGAGTTCGGCCGCGAGCTGAGCTCCATCGACTGCGAGGTGCGCCGCATCGACCGCATCTGCGTCGCCCGCCTGACGACAGCCTCCGGCGGCCGGGTTGTCGCCGAGCGGCTTATCCGCGAGGACTCCGACGTCCAGTATGCAAGCCCCTATGCTCCCAACATCCCGCTTCCGAACAACATCGTGGTGAACAACGGTAACTTTCCCGGTTTCGACGACGTGGGAAGCGGCGATCCAACCATTGAAATCTCCCGGACCATCACAGGCCGCACGGTCATGCGGATGTGGTATACAGGCACAAGCGAGATTGGCGCCCAGCGGCTTGGCATCACTGGCTCGTTCGACGGCTTCGACTGGGATGCCGACGACACAACGCTCCGCATTTCAACCATCGTCCCGACAAATCCCGTGCTGGTCCAGGCGGCCAAGGCGGCAAAACCCGCCTCCACCTTTGACCGGAACAATGTCCTCCGGATTTTCTACGAGTCCACGAGCAAGGCGCTGGCGTCCATCAACATGGCTACCATCGTACGGCTTGATGACTCGATTCCACCCACGCTCAGGTTCCTGTCGCCGCAGGGCAGCGATCAGGTAATCGCGCAGGGCGGCTCCGTGACGTTCCGGATCCGGTTCGAGGATTTCGGCGGCTCCGGCATTGACCAGTCGAGCTTCCAGATCCGCATCACATCGATCTCGCTGTCGGCAGGTGGAACCGGTTCAGCCATCACCGCCCGCAACCAGAACACCAACGAGGCAATCGGCGACGGATCTCCGCCGTCCCTGAAGGTGAACCAGGATTTCAATGAGGAGTTTCCCGGCTTCCGGTTCGACGTGGGGGACGCCGCCGAGGCAACGCTGACCCTCGAAGATTTCAAGATCTCGCCGCCGCTCCTGACCGGCCAGGCGGCCACCGTGCGGGTGGAGGCCACGATCTTCGACCGGGCCGACATCAGCAAGCAGCGCGCCGCCCGTAGCGGCGTAGACATCACGGTCGTCAACCAGTAGCGGACAATCCGCCCTGTCAGCCGCCCGGCCGGGGTTTTACTTCCCCCGCCGGGCTGGCTAACCAACGCCCCGTATGAAGCATACGGTTCATGCCCACATCCTGAAGACCTTCGCCCGCGTGACCGCGAGCGGTGAACTGCCCGTTAAACTCGACGGCGACGCCCTTATCGGACCGGGCGGCGAGCGGATTCCGGTGGAGCTCATGCTTCCCAAGGACAAGGCCCACGGTGACTTTGCGCTGAATGCGGCCATGCAGCTTGCGAAGCCGCTGAAATCAAACCCCCGGAAACTGGGGGAGCAGCTCAAGGGCTGGATCGAGCAGGATGCTCCCGCCTGGCTCCAGTCAGTCGAGGTGGCAGGCCCCGGATTCTTAAACCTCCGGATCAGGCCCTCTGGCTGGACGACCGTCGTCGGGGAGATTCTCTCGAAGGGCCCGCTCACCTGGAAGGACGGGAAATACACTGGCTACGGCTCCATGCACGTCCCATCGGACGAGACGGTGAACCTGGAGTTCGTGAGTGCCAACCCCACCGGCCCCATGCACGTGGGGCACGGCCGGGGCGCCGCCTTCGGGGATACCCTGGCGCGGATACTCCGGGCTGCGGGCAACGAGGTCACGGCCGAATTCTATGTCAACGACGCCGGACTCCAGGTGGACAATCTGGGGGAATCCCTCTTCTACTATGCGCGCGAGAGGTCGGACCTGCACGTGAGCGGCCTTGAGATCAAGTACCAGGGGGAATACGTAAAAGTCCTTGCTCTCATCCTTCTTGTCGAGGCCGTCGCGCCGGAGCGGATCGACGCGCTCGTGAACGGGGATTTCACCAGCGAGTTCCCGGACCTGCCACCGCGCACCGGAAAGCTCCTGGAAATCTTCGAGCTGGCGGCAAAGGACGGCGGCCCGGACCTCCACCTCAAGAAAGACCTCCACGAAAAGGCCCGGAATTACCTGAATGACCATGAAAATGCGCTGAAGTTCCTGAAGCTCCAGGGAAGCGCAGTGCTACTCGGCCATATCCGGCGCACCCTCAAGCGGTTCAATGTCCGTTTCGACCGGTTCTACTCGGAACGGGCGATGGTGGAGTCCGGTGCCGTGGACCGGACCATCACGCTGATGAGAGATAAAGGGGTACTGGTCCTCAAAGAGGGTGCCTGGCAGCTCGAAAAGGACGCCCTGGAGGACGAGAAGGACCGTGTTGTCGTCCGCACGAACGGCATCAAGACCTACTTCGCCAGTGACATCGCCTACCACGAGGACAAGTTCCGGCGCGGCTACCGGCGTCTCATCAACATCTGGGGTGCCGACCACCACGGCTACATCCCGCGGGTACGCGGAGCGATGAAGCTCCTTGGCTTCGATCCCGACCGGCTGATTTTCCGGATTCTCCAGTTCGTGCTCCTCATGGAGGGCGGCCAGCAGGGAAAAATGTCCAAGCGGCAGGGCAATTTCGTCACCCTTGAAGAGGTGATGAATGACGTGGGTGTGGATGCCTGCCGGTGGTTCTTCCTGTCCCGGAGTCATGACCAGACGATCGAGTTCGACCTGGAACTGGCCCGGAAACAGTCCAATGACAATCCGGTCTATTACGTCCAGTACGGGCACGCCCGCGTGGCGAGCATCCTCCGGAAGGCCGCCGAGGGTGGAGTCACCTTCGATGCCGCCCGCCCGGCCGACCTCTCGCCACTCCAGGCGCCGGAGGAAATCGATCTCATCCGCAAGATGGCGGAGTTCCCGGACCTCGTGCTCGATTCGGCCCGGCTGATGGAGCCCCACCACCTCACCTTCTATCTGATTGAGCTTGTCAGGACGTTCAGCAACTATTATTCTGCAAAAAGTCCGTCCGGTGAGACCTTATATAAGGTGGTGGACGCCGCCCACCCGGAACTGACCCAGGCACGTCTCCATCTGGTAGCTGCCGTGGGAATGGTAATCCGGGGAGGTCTCGAACTTCTGGGGGTTTCGGCACCCGGCCGGATGGACAGCGCAACCGGTGAGGGCTAACCATGAAATGGAGAGCCCATGCGCTCCTTCAAGGATGTGGCTGACCGTCACATCGTTTCCCTCGATAACCGCCAGCTTGCCCTGCTGACTTCCGGGGCCGTCGTCGCCGCAGGAATGTTTTTCCTGACCGGAGTGCTTTACGGCACCCGCGTCTCGCTCCCCACGCCGGGATCGCTCGCGCTCCGTCTGCCCGAGTCGGCCGAAGCCGGCTCGGATATGGCCGCCGCCGTACTGGATGAAGCCACCAGACCAGTCGCCCCCGCAGGCGCCACGGTGGTTCCGGTCGGCAAGTCCGCCTCTACCGAAAGGGACCGGCTGCGTGAGCAGTTCGCCCGTGAGTCCGTCAGGCCCGAACCGGCCATCGCCGAAGTGGCACTTCCCAGGGAATCCCCCGGAGCCGCCAGCCAGCCGTCCAGGCCGATGGCTCAGCTCCCGCCTCCATCAGATGCAAAGAGGTCCGCCGTCCAGAAAACCTCACCGGCCGTGAAACCGGCTGAACCCAAACCGGAAGCGAAGGCCGCCACGAAGCCCGCGCCTGAGAAGACTGTAGCCGTGGCTGCGCCCCAGAAATCCTCCGGCGAGCCGCAGCCGCTTCTTCGCGGAAGAAAGCTCTCCACCATGAAAGGTCCGCTCACCGTCCAGGTGGCCGCCTTCACCGACAAGGCCACTGCACAGAAAGAGCTGGAACGGTGGGAGCGTGGCCGCTTCCCCGCCTTCATAGGTACGGACAGGGTGAACGGGAAAAACCTTTACCGGATCCAGATCGGCCGGTTCTCCGACCGCAAGGAGGCCGAAACCGCCGCGCAGGCACTGAAACGCGATCTTAATTTGAAGGGTCCGATGATCATGGACGCAGTGAAATAGCCAGCGGCCACTTTTATGGCAGCAGGTGAAACCCCCGCCGCCCCTCAGGCCGCGGGGGTTTCATTTTCACATCCACGGGTCGTCGTCAGGATTTTCGCTCTCACCGTCAGAGCCACCAAAGTTCTCTTCCGTGACAGGCTCTTCACCGGAATCCCTGTCCGCTGAAACCGTGTCGTCCCCGCCCGCGTTCCGGATGTCCGCCTCCAGCATCGCCTGAAGCTCGTCGAACGACATACCCCTGGGGCCACCCGCCTTCGGTGGTGGAGGTTTCTGGTAAAGACCACGAATCTGGGTATCCGGATAGCCGCGCCGCTCGAACTCGATGGTGACAATCCGGATCATCGTGTGGTCCCGGTGGTGAATCCTCACCATCTCCACAAGATCCTGACGGGTGAGCTCCACGGCCAGTTCCCGCCGCACGGATACGTCAAGAGCGCGGTTCCTGAACAGCGCCCGCCGGATTTCATACCGGGCCCCCCAGTCCGGGTGCTTCAGCACAAGGTCCAGCGCGCGGGGCTCCCATTCGCCGGTGGCGAGCACCACTTCCAGAACCTGTTCCGTGAGCCGGGGGTTGCCGAGCGCGGCCTCCACAATAAACCGGTGCGGGCCACCCTTGAGCATTGCCTGGAGCACCACAGGCGTCGTCTTCCGGGCGAGTGTCACCCGCTGGCCGAGCGGCATCACCTTCAGCCGGTCCTGGAGTGTGCGCTCAATGATCACCTGCGCATCGCGGGTGACATACGGGCTGTTTGCCACATCGCACAGATGCAGCGAACCCAGTGACCGGAGCAGCGGGTGCATGATGGCGAGCGGAGTCTTCGGATTCTTTGCGACAGCCACCCGCACAGCCTGCGATTTCCACCAGTGGTCCAGGCTCCGGATCCGGTTGAACACACGGGCGTTCAGGTCCCGCCGTTCCAGGAACCTGATCCTCTGGACGATGGACAGTTCCTCGTTCTCGATCACCGCCAGTATCACGTCAGGGTCGCGGTGATGCACGAATACCCAGGCGGCATCTCCAGAGACCGTCTTCGCCCGGGCGATCAGCTCCGTCTTCGCGCCGCCCTGCGGCAGCGGCGCACCCGGCGATATTTGTGATTCGTTTCCCACGTGTAGTCATTTTAAGGGTACCGGAGGGCTTCGTCATCTCGTCCCCCCGCCGGAGATCGGCTAGACTTGCGTTCATGAAAAACTGCTTCCTGCGACCCGTCTCGGCCAGCCGGTCCTGCCTTCTGGCGGCCGCACTCACCCTTGCAGTTTCCTGTGGCTCCTCCGGCGGGGGGCACTACACACTGGGTGCCTCTCCGGGAGTACTGGAACTTCCCGTCACGACCGGTTCAAAGGCTTTTGTGGACATTGTCATGACGCCCGGAGAAGGATTTGAGGGCACGGTCCAGCTTGGTCTCCTCGACACTGATGTGGAAGCGCTGCCGGGAGGCATCCTTCCGCTCGCCGTCTGCCCTTCATCTGAAATCGTCACAGGCTGCGACAGCATCATCGATACCGTGGTAGACACCAGTTCGGGAGATCTGGCGGGCATTCTCGGGTTTGAGGTTACCTCCGGAACCACTCTTGTTCCCGGCTCCGAATATACCATGACCGTCGTCGGCGAACTCGCGGGCACCGGCGGAAACCGGCAGACTGCCACCTTTATCCTGCTTCTGACCGGCGACTGAGGGCGGCTCCCATGACACAGGACAAATCAAAGATACTGTTCACCGGTGCCGTGGCACTGGCGGTGCTGCTTATTGGCGCAGGTGCCATGATTTTTCTCAGCAAGGAGCCTGAAACTCCGAGGGTGAAGGGAACCCAGACTCCCGCCCCTGTCACCACATCTTCAACCAGATCCGCCGTTCCCGGCGGAGACCAGGGAAACACAGCGGCGGCAGCCCGGCCTGAGAATCCCGGCACCACCCCGGCTCCGCAACTTCCCACCGCCTCGGCGCTTCCTGCCCGTGCACCTTCAGATCTCGCGGAAGACCAGGAGGATTCTCCCGGTACGTCCAGCCACCTCGGGCCGACCGCCCCCGGCCTCACCGGACCGAAACTCACTCCGCGCGAGGGGTGGAACAACGAGATGAACGCCTACACCATTGAGTTCCAGGAAAAACTCAATGAGCTGGAATACCGCCGTGTCGTCATCATGAGCGGACTACCCATAGAGCTTTCCCGCCACGACGCCATCATGAAGCTTTACCGGGATTCCATCGCCCGAATGAAGGAAGGGACGATCGAGAATCTCGCCGCCGAACGGCAACGGGTCCTGGACGAGGAAAAGCAGATCATGACCGGGGCCAGGGATTCGGACCTGGTTGGCAGCCGGAAATGACACTGCTTTAACTGATTGTAATTACTGATATTTTTATTTTGCTCCTGTCCCGCCGACGCCCGAAAACTGACAAAAGTCAATTTGACTTTCGTTTTCAAAATCTCTCAGAATAGCACCGTAGCGGGCCCTTCGGATGATGTTCCAACGAAGGTGGTGACGGC
>CAZSFB010000059.1:0-10793 GCA_964606035.1 uncultured bacterium
CCGCCAAGCCCGCAACACCACCAAAGGCAGAGAAGGCTTCCTCATATAGCGTCAATAAGGGCGCTCTTCTTGAGGATATCGCCGCGCGCCCGGATGTATTTGGAGATGCAGGCAAATGGTGGACCCTCTGGCAGGCCAATCCGGATGCCGTTACTTATGCCTTCCAGAAAGATGGCGAATGGGTCGCAGTGGTCCGTCCCGGCAAGACCCTGAGTATACCGGAAGCCAGGAACCTTTCTGATGCCGAAAAGGCCGCCCTGACCGCAAAAATCACCCCTTACGCAGTGCAGTTCGCCTCCTTCCCGAATGCAGCCGAGGCGAACAAGCTGAGGGCCGATCTCGCCTCGGCCAATCCCGGCATGGATTTCTATGTGACTCCGAGGTCACTGGATGGCGTGTTCTATCACCGGGTAAGAGCCGGACTCTTCAAGAGCTGGAACGAAGCTGAAAAGTTCGGAGCATCGCTGGAAAGTTCGGGCAAGGTGGACGACTACTATACCACTGAACCGCAGCCCGAAGAGATCCGGACGCAGAACGCCGCCATCTATCAGAAATACAAGGGCGGCGAATAAGCGGCAGTCCTGGTTCTGCTGAATAACGGCCGGTTTTCTCCAGAAGACTGGCCGTTTTCCTATTGCTTCAGGATCTGGTCCCGCATCCGATAGGCATAGCGATCCGTCATTCCCGCCACATAGTCACAAACGCAGCGGTGAATTCCTTTCTTGTCGATGCGGTTCCGATAGGTCTCTGGAAGCATCCCGGGACGGGCGACAAAATGGAGAAAAAGCCGCTCGACGATTTCATCGGTTTCCCGGTGCCGGGATTCAACCACCGGATGCTGGTACAGATTCCGGTACAGATGGGCCTTCAGTTTTTTCCGCAGGCTGTCCGTCCGCTCAGAAAGTGCCGCCAACGGGTGATCCAGCTTGCGGAGGTCCTCTGGATACTGGACACAGGCCGCTTCGATGCGCTTTCGCGTTTCTGACACGAGTTCCGCAATCAGATACCCGATAAGCCAGCGGATCGCCGTCAGTCGCAGGATCTTGCCGGCCATGCTTTCCGTCCGCGTGGTCACCGATGGCCCAATCTCCTGAAGACGTCGACGGGCGGTGTCGAGCGCCATAGCCCAGAGTTCAACCTTTTCCAGTGCTGCGGGGTCCAGCAGCCCGGATTCAAGACCGTCGTCTATATCATGGTTCAGGTAGGCGATTTCGTCCGCCAGATCGATGATCTGCGCTTCCAGTGAAGGTTGCAGGGATGGGTCAAGGCGCTCGATACGCTTGCAGGGCTTGAAATGCTTTCCAGGAGAGTGCTTCAGGATTCCCTCCCGGGTTACCCATGTCAGATTGATACCGGGAAAACCCGGATAGCGGGTTTCGAGCTCCTCCACGATCCGGAGTGACTGGAGATTGTGTTCGAAACCCCCATAATCCTTCATCAGGGCATTAAGGACAGCTTCACCCGAGTGTCCGAACGGTGGATGCCCCATGTCATGAGAAAGCGCGAGTGCTTCCGCGAGGTCTTCGTTCAATCCCAGGCGTCGTGCCACGGCCCGGCTGACCTGGGCTACCTCAATGGTATGGGTAAGCCGGGTCCGGTAATAGTCACCCTCGTGGTTTACAAACACCTGTGTCTTGTATTCGAGACGGCGGAATGCGCCGGTGTGAATAATCCGGTCCCTGTCACGCTCGAAATCGGTCCGCTCGTCGTTATGGTTCTCAGGATACCGTCGTCCCCTGCGGGCGGGATGCCGCTCGGCCCAGGATGCGAGCATCCTCTGGCTGTCAGATATCCCGGGAGTATCGGCCACGGCTATATCAGTAGTTCTTCAGTGCGTCGAGAATCTGGCGGATCTGGGGGGCATCTGACGAATTCGGACTGAGCTCAATGTATTTTTCGAAATAGGCCCGAGCCTCACGGTATTCGTTTCGCTCGTAGCAGTCATATCCAAGATTGTAGTAGGCGGCCGCGAAAGTGGGATCTACCTTCAGTGCCTGATTCAGGTATTGCACGTAACGCCCATGATCACTCTGTTCGAGTTTAAGTCCCTCATTAAACCAGTGCCCTGCGGACCAGCTCTTCTGTTCATCCGAGGGGAATGAGGAAGTGGCAGATTCTGCGGTCTGCGAAGCAACCGGAGCTGACTGAGCGGTACCCCTTGCAGCTGGAGCGTCCGGCAGACTGGCTTCGGGCTTCCCAAGCTGTTTCCGTAGCTCTGCAATTACCGTACGCACATCAACTGCTTCCGGCGCATTAGGCCGTTTTCGGATATAAGTTTCAAACGCGGCTAGCGCCTCGGGTGACTGCTGCCGCTGGAAATAGAGCTCGCCAAGCGCGTAATAAGGCTCTGCAAAATTGGGATCCAGTTCTGTCGCCTTAACATAAAGGTCCCGTTCCCGGTCAGAGTAATCCCCCAGACGAACGCCTTGATTGAACAGTTCCCTGGCCTGACGGCGGGGGTCTGGGGCAGCAGGTTTTCTCTTCGCAGGTTCTGCAGAGGTTGTACTAAGCGGGATAGCAGCCGGGGCGGATACGGCACTCTCCATCGGCATCGGTTCCCCACCATGCACAATCAGCTTTTTCGCCTGTGCTGACAGGTCATCCTGGATTCCAAACAGGTCTGTACGGGTTGACCGGAGTTTACGTACGGTGCCAGCAGGTGCATCACCAACAACCATATTGAACCGGTAGGCATCCCCTGATTTCTGGTAATTACCCCAGATGACAAACCTTGCGCCGGCCATCCGGGCCAGTTCAAAAGCCTGATCAAAGGTAAGTTCTGTACCCGCTGGAACCGCCTGAACCTGCCGGTAACGGGCCACATCCTGACGTGGTACGATGTCGATGTTTCCCGGAACCGCAATTTCATATTCCAGTGCCCTTGCCACACCCTCCGCTTCAGTATTCGGAGCAGAACCGCTCTCCCCGACGAGCACAGGTGGCAAGATAATCACACGGACCGGAGCCGCTGCTGACAGGTTTTTGAAGGGGGCAGAACCCCCCAGAAAGCCTAGGGCAAGCAGCACTTTAATAAGCAGACGGTGACTCAAGTTGATATTTTTCACAAAGGTCTTCATAAATGTAGATGGGTGGGCGTTGTTTTTTTAATCATAACGCCTCTGTAGCCTTTTGGGAACGGGACTCCGCAAAAGGCACGATAGCCAGACTGTCGTTTCTGAAAGGGGCACTTTGTTGTTCTCCATTCTGCAGAAAATCCGGGAAGATGTCAGGACTGTATTCGAGCGCGATCCGGCAGCTCGCAGCACTCCTGAGGTCCTTCTCTGTTACCCGGGTCTGCACGCCGTCTGGTTGCACCAGGTATCCCACAAACTCTGGGGCAGTGACTGGAAACTTTCCGCAAGGTTTCTCAGCCATCTCACCCGGTTTGCAACGGGTATAGAGATTCACCCCGGCGCCAAAATCGGCCGAAGGGTGTTTATCGATCATGGCCTCGGGGTGGTGATCGGTGAAACCGCGGAAATCGGCGATGATGTGCTGATGTACCATGGCGTCACACTGGGCGGCACAAGCCTCGAAAAGGGGAAGCGTCACCCGACCATCGGAAATCACGTTGTCATTGGGAACGGCGCCCGGATCATCGGCCCCATTGAGATCGGACACCATTCAAAAATCGGTGCCGGCTCGGTGGTTGTCAAGGAAACTCCGCCCCACTCCGTCGTAGTTGGCATCCCCGGCCGGATCGTCAAGACCGAAGTCGCAGGAGATGAAGCTGCCGAGGGACGCATGCTCCAGGACCAGAGCCACATGCCTGATCCCGAAGAGCAGGAAATAGAGGCTCTAAAGACGCGGAATACCGAACTGGAAAGTGCCCTAGACAAGCTCCAGCAGGAACTGGATCGTCTCCAGGCCGACTTTGACAGTGCCCGCGGTGTGGAGCGGCTGCTATCGACCGTGGATACCTATCCGCGCCGGGCAGCGACCGGAAACCGCCGGTTCCGTTCCAAATAGCCGCCCGGGTAAGCCGGATTCCGACGGAATCGCCAGGCGGGTCCAGACACTCAACTCAGGGCACCAGCGAATGCGACGAATCTACCTTGACTGGAACGCAACCGCGCCCGTCCGGCCGGAGGCCAGGCAGGCGGCGATTACCGCGCTGGATAAGTTTGGCAACCCCTCCAGTATTCATGAGGAAGGTCGCCTCGCTCGCCGCATACGCGAGCAGGCGCGGGAGCAGATTGCAGACTGGCTCAAGGTGTCACCGGAAGCGGTCACATTCACCAGTGGTGGAACCGAATCCAACGCAATGGCAATCCATGGGCTTTCCCGGCTTGACCCTTCCGGCATAGCAGCGGCGTCTTCTATCGAACATCCGAGTGTCATGGAATCGGTAAAGGCTGTCGCAAAGATGGCCGGAACATCACCCTTAATGCTGCCAGTGCACCCAACCGGTACCGTGGATCCCGATGTGAGCCGGCAACTCATGACGGGCCATCATCCAGGCTTCCTCTCGATTCAGATAGCCAACAATGAAACCGGTGTGATCCAGCCGGTACGTGAAATCATCAGTCTAGCCGCCGGACTTGGGTTCAGAACTCACGTTGATGCGGTCCAGACTCCCGGAAGGATTCCAGTCCCGGACGATCTGTGGGGTGCGGACCTCATCACCTTGTCAGGCCACAAGTTCGGAGCCCTCAAGGGCTGCGGGCTTCTCATAAATCCAAGACGGATCCCTCTAGTTCCGCTATTGCCTGGCGGGCTTCAGGAGCGTGGCCGCCGTGCGGGCACGGAGAATCTCCCGGCCATCGCCTCGCTGGGTGCCGCCGTCGAAGCGTTCCGCAGGACTGAAAAGGCCGAGCAGAAGCTGCTTTCGGATCTGGATATTCTTTTCACCGGGCTGCTTGCCCGTACTCCCTACGTCCTCAACTCCGGAGAGGCATCGCGTCTGCCAAATACGTGGAATATCCACATTGGCAAGGAAGCTGAACCAGTTATCCAGGCACTGGACCTTGAAGGGATTGCCGTCTCTTCCGGCTCCGCCTGTTCCAGTGGATCCATCGAGCCCAGTCCTGTCCTTCTGGCCATGGGGTTCCCAGCTGGCGAGGCGAAAAAATCTCTCCGTATCAGTGCAGGGCGACTGACTACACCGGAAGACATCGAACAGTTTTTTGCCGTACTCGCGAAAATCCTGTCCCGTAACTGACCCTGACAAAACCGGGGCGGCCGCTCGGCCGCCCCAGTCGTTGCAAGCTTATAACAGGGTCACTCAGACCGGCGCCGGCGGAACCGTCCGACGGCTCCGGCTGCCACCATGGCCAGCCACACGGCCATGGACGGGTCTGCGGAACCGGAGGCACAACCCCCACCCTTCTTGTTCGGATCCCCAGTTGTACTGCCGCCGCCACCACTGGTCGAGCCCAGATTCACCTGGATGCTGAAAGGGGCCATCGTCACCGGATCGTTGACGCTGTCACTGACGGTGATCGTAATGTCGCTGTAGGTGCCCACGTCTCCGCTTGCCGGAATCCCGGTAATCTGCCCGGTTACCGTGTTGAAGCTCGCCCACGACGGCAGGTTTGTTACCTGGAATACAAGAGTATCTGTTGTCTCAGGGTTCGTGACCGTCGGCGTGAACAGGTAGCCCTGGCCAGAGAACACTGACGTTGCGGGAATACCGCTGATTGCAGGTGCGCCATTTACCTGGATCACGATTGGATCCGGATCATATACCGGATCAAAGTTACCGTCGGAAACTCCGACACTGATCGTATAAACCCCGGCATCCGACTGGACCGGCCGTCCCGGTGCCGCCGTGAATATCGGAGTTACTGGATCGGCCAACGGATCCAGGTCGATCCAGTCAGGCAATTCGCTGACCACAAAGACTGTCGAATCAAATATATCGACATCATCCTTCGTGTAGAGAATCTGTGGAAGCTCATTGACGGGTCCATTGACCGCTACGCGGTAGAACGGCAGCCGCGGGTTCAATCCACCATCAGTATTGAACGTCACTGTCGGAGGCGTGTTCACAATCACGGTGAACGGCGCCAGTGCCACCGGTGCGTTGATTCCGTCACTGACATAAATCGTGATGCCAACGTATGAACCGGCGTCTCCAGATACCGGGTTACCCGTAAGTGCCGGCGTGGTGCCACTCGACACGAAGTTCGGATAATCCGCCCCCGGCAGGAATGTCGCCCAGTACGGACGGTTCAGGATCGAATACTCGAGCGTCGGCGGACTGTCGAGATCGACTGCCACCGGCTGGAAACTGTATGCAGTCGCAGCTGCAACGAACAGCTGCGGTGCGCCGGAAATCGTTGGGGGCGTGTCTATCACGATATCAAACGGAGGAAGTGAGACGTCAGGATTTACCCCGTCAGAAACCGAAATCACAATACCAGTATATGGACTGTTGGTCCGGTCGGCCCTGATCGGCGTACCAGACAGCTTGCCTGTTGCGGTATCGAAGTAGGCCCATGGCGGTTTATTCACAATCGAGAACGTGAGAATGTCATCGTCGTCGGCATCATCAACCACCGGAGTGAAGCTATAGAGCACACCCGGATTCGCGACCGTACCGGGAATACCATCGATGGTTGGCGGCAGGTTCGGGCGGGTTACCGTCAGGGCAAACGGCGGTGCGGACACCGCCGCGTTATAGGGATCTTTCACCGAGATCACGATATCCGAATATACGCCGTCATCTGTCACGCCCGGAGTTCCGCTGATAATGCCGGTTGAGGCGTTAAATGACGCCCAGGATGGGAGTCCCGTGATCGAGTAGACGAGCAGCGGAAGGTCACCCGGCTCAGGATCGGTTCCACCCGGATCACACGAGTAAAGCACCAGAGCTGGCGCGACTGCATCGGTGCACGGCGTCGCAAAGGAGGGACGTGCATTGACCGTCAGGTTGTAGGTCATCGACACGGTGGCGTTAATGCCATCGTTCACGTCCACGGTCACGCTCTGCATGCCGGCATCTCCCGGCCCAGGCGTTCCGCTCAGTTCACCAGTGAGCACATTGATTCCAAGCCACGTATGCACTGTCGTCAATGAGTAAATCAGGAGATCACCCTCTGCATCAGTGACGGTCGGAGTGAATGTGTAGGGTGCAATGCCGATGGTTTCGTTCGCCTTCGCTGCAATGACCGGCGGACGATTAACCACTACCGAGAAGGCTGGAAGCGGCTGCTCGGCAAAGTTCCCATCTGTCACGGAGATAATGATGTTCGAATAGGTCCCGGCATCGGCCAGTGTCGGCCGGCTGGGGCGGTTTGTGATTTCACCCGTGCTCTGGTTGAACTGGGCCCAGGCGGGCAGGTTCTGAACCGACCATGTCAGCGTTTCGCCATCGTCGTCGGTTGCACTGACGGTCACGGAGAATGCTGTTAGCGGGCTCACCGGGTGATGAATGACCGTCGGGGACGCCGGGATCACAAAAGAGGGCACAGGCGGAGAGTTAACAATAATGGTGAATGGTCCAAGCGGTACTGCCGGATTCACACCATCGGAGACAAGGATCCGTACACCTGCGTAAGAACCGCGGTCACTTCCGGCTGGTGTGCCACTGATGGAGCCAGTGACCACGCTACAAACGGCCCATGACGGGCAGTTGTCAAACGAATACGTAATCGTGTCACCCGGATTGGGATCCGAAACTGACGGGGTGAAGCTAAACGCCACACCGACAGCGGCGTAGTCCGGTGGCACACCCGAAACGACTGGTGGGCTGTTAACCACGATTGCGAATGGCGGCAGAGAAGAGGTCTGCAGGGTGATCGTGTCCCTCACCGTAATAACGATACCCGCGTAGGGGCTGTTCACTGCATCGGCGACAACCGGAGTACCAGTCAGTGCACCTGTCGTCGTGCTGAACAATGCCCATGCAGGCTTGTTGGTGATCTGAAAATCGATCGGATTACCAACCGGACTCGATGCTGTCGGGGTGAAGCTGTATGCCACACCGGGGGTTGCGATACCGGATGGCGTCCCGCTGATCACCGGAGCGCCGGTCACAGTGACGGAGAAGGCAGGAATGGAAACCGTCTGGTACCCGTCACTGACGGAGACCTGGATGCCAGAGTAGATACCCGCGTCTCCTGCTGTCAGCACACCGCTCGTAATGGCACCGGTCGTCGGGTTGAACGATGCCCAGGACGGCCGGTTGGAAATCGAGTATGTGAGCGTGTCTCCATCGACAAGGTCCGTCGCCGTCGGCAGCGCGGACGGATAGCTGTAGCTGGCACCAACCAGCACAGAGGTATCCGGCGACAGGCCCGCCGGCGTAAAGACAGGACGTGTATTCACCCGAATGTCGAAGTTGAGTGTATTAGAGACAAGAGGGACCGGGTTCGTTGCATCACTCGCGTCAACAGTAATGCTGTATAGTCCTGCGTCCGCATTGCTCGGAGTGCCACTGATCGTTCCAGCAGTTGTACTGCAGAACGCCCAAGCAGGGCACGTACCCTGGAAGTCATAGGTCAGTGCGTCACCGTTCGGGTCAGTACCAGTAATGGCAAATGTATACGCCACATCCGGAACCGCGCGGGGCGGGGTGCCCGCAGAAAGTACAGGAGCCCCGTTCACCTTGATTGCGAATGCCGGTGTCGAGACCGCCGGGAAGATGTTATCGCTGACGGAAATCACGATTCCGCTGAAGGTGCCAACATCTGATGCGACCGGACGCCCTGCCTGGTTGCTGATCGTTCCATTGGTCTGATCGAACTGTGCCCAGGCAGGCAGATTCGTGACCGTGTAAAGAACCGGGTCCGTGTCCCCGCCACCTGGAACAATGGAGATGGCGTCACCTACGTTAACCGTGTACGGCGGTGTGCCCGGCAGGGTAATCGTCGGCGGGGCATTCACGGTGATCGTGAAGGCAGGGAACTGGACGTAATTCGAGCCGCCATCGTCGGTCACGCGCAGAACCACGTTCTGGTAAGAACCGCCGAAGCCCGGGGTTCCAGAAAGATTACCCGTTGCAGGATTGATTACCATCCACGGCGGCGCATTCAGGATGCTCCAGGTGAATACCGTGTCGTCGAAGTCGAAGATCGTCGGAGTATAGCCACCGGCACCGCCATACGGCGAACCAACATTAACCTGGGTGGGTGGCGGATTGCTGATGATCGGTAGCGAATTCACATCAATCGTGAATGGTGCCAGCGACACTGCCGGGTTCACGCCATCTGATACCTCGATCGTCAGGGCGGCCGAAATTCCGGCGTCCAGCTGGCTCGGCGTACCACTGATCTGGCCGGTGGCCGGATCAAAGAGCGCCCATGCAGGCAGATTTGCCGGCACCGCAAGCGAGAAGGTCAGGTCGTCACTCTCGGGATCTGATGCTGTCGGTGTAAATGTGTACAGCTGGTTCGGATAGGCCCGCGTTGCCGGCGTACCGGAAATGGACGGAGAGCCATTGATCTGGATGAAGAAGGCGCGTTGTGGTGTGATCTGGTAGCCGTCTTCAGCCCGGATAATAATATTGCTGTAGAGTCCCGGAGTTGCCAGCGAGGGATTCCCCTGGAGTTCACCGGTCACAGTGTCAAAAACTGTCCACTGCGGCTGATTCTGGATCGAGTAGAAAACCGTATCCGGTACGGTATTCCCGTCTGTCGCGAGATTGTCTGGATGGAACACGGTATTGCCCGTGGCCGCTGCCACCGACCAGTCAATCGACGGTACCGCAAACGACGGCGGCACATTCACCGTGATGTCATAGGATTCCGTGGCTGATGTGAGGCCACCCGGATCGGTCGCTTCAACATCTACCACGTAGTCAGGATAGGGCGGAGCCCCGGCGGCACTCGGAGTACCACTGATAACACCTGTCGTGGTGTTGCAGGTGGCCCACGGAGGGCACGTTCCGAGGAAGTCGAATGTGACTGAGTCGCCATTCGGATCCGTTACGGGAACCGAGAAGCTGAACACCTGCCCAGGCACCGCACGCGCCGGCGTTCCGGCAACGAGGGACGGGCCACCATTGACCTGGACCGTAAAGGGGCCGAAGACGACCGGCGAATTGAATCCGTCGCTCACGGAGATCGTGATGTTCTGGTAACTGCCGATCTCGGCCACCGTCGTATTGGCACTGGTCAGCGCACCCGTTGCCGTGTTGAAGGTCGTCCACGAGGGTTGGCCAGTCACGGCCCATACCAGTGTGTCCGCGTCCGGCGTCGTAAAGGCCGGACTCAGATTCAGCGGATCGCCGACATTGATATAGTAAGTCCCCGCATTGACCTCGGTAATGACCGGCGGACGGTTCATCGTCAGGACAAACGGGATGGTCGGAGTCGCCAGACCATCTGACAGGTCGTAATCAACATTCCACGGCGATGCGGGACCATCGGCAACCGTCGGCGTTCCGGTGATTGCGCCCGTTACCGGGTTGCAAACTGCCCATGTCGGGCAACCGGTGATAGACGTGATCACAACGGTGTCATTGTTCGGATCAGAGATGGCCGGCGTGAACGAGAATGGCACTCCAGCCAGAACAACACCCGGCGTATTCGTGATCACGGGTGGGCCGTTTACCTTGATCGTGAACGGCGCCATGAACACCACGGGCGTAATGAAGTCGGTAACGGATATCTGCATCGTGTAGTTGCCGATATCGCCAATGGCCGGAGTACCGGTCAGCTCGCCTGTTGAGGGCACGTACGTGAGCCACGCCGGGCGGCCGGTAATCGAATACTGAAGCGTGTCCGCATCCGGATCGGTCGCCACGGGCGGCACGGCTCCGAATGAATAGAGATCTCCCGGATCGATCGTGACATCTGTGGCAGTCTGCACGAAGACCGGCGGACCATTCACAAGTATCGAGAATGAAG
>CAZSFB010000060.1:0-10763 GCA_964606035.1 uncultured bacterium
GTTCGCGTTGGCGGACTCAACATCCTTCGCATCACCCACAAGCCCCATCTGTAATGCATATTCACGGGATACAGATGTCGCGGAATAGACTGCCGAACCGGCTTCATCCAGCACCTGCGGGCTCATGGCAGGTTTAACGCCAAGCCCGCGGGCATCAATGATCAGGCCAGTGTATGCCTGTCCGTCAATGACTGGAGCCGCGGCGCCAGCTTCAGGTGCCGGCGGAACCGCCGACCCAAGCTCCTTCGGCATCAGGATCTCGGCCAGCGGTCCAACGATCGGAACCTCGATAAAAACCGATACGCCCGTGTCGCTCTGATAAGTCGTATCGACAACCACCGCGCCCTGAATCACACCGTTCACCTCGGTCTTCACCGTGTCACTCGTCAGCATGAAATCCTCGACCGTGCTGGTGGAGTTGATCGTGACGCCCTTGACGATCTCGAGTGCATTGCGCAGGGCGTCAATCTTGGCAGCACGCTCGGCCGCGATACGGGCCTGGGCAGGATTGGTGTGTTTGGGATTGGGAGCAGCCTGCCCCCTCACCCGGATCTTGAGGAGAGTCCAGTTGATATCACCCTTCTCGGTTTTCTGAACATACTCACCGGACTGGGCCCTGGCGGCTCCGGCCACCGAAAGCACAAAGGCTGTGGCAACTGCATATTTGCGAAGATTCCTCAACATGACTGATCTTTCTCCCCCTCCGGCCCTTATGGGTCCGGAACGATTTTGGACTTGTTTTCCCGTCAACCGCGGTGCCGGGCCGGAAATGGGTCCCGAACCGGCATTCTCTCGTAATTTTGCGAGCTTAAGAGGGCCACTCCCTTACGGTCAAGCACGTATCTCCCCATTTGCCAAGCTAGGGCATACACCACCACACCCGGTTCGCCAGTGTTCCATATCACTTCTTCGTCAAAACCACTTCAAGCTGGTATGAACTGCGGCCTGGCTCCACTGTCACAGTCTGGTTCCAGTCGCGGTATCCCTCCGCACGGACACTGATCCTGTGCTCGCCGGCCGCTATCCCCATCAGCCGGAATGTTCCATCCGGTTCCACCGGCTTCGGAGATCCGGTGGCCCCACGCCAGAGGATTACTCTAGCCCCGGGCACAGCACTGCCTGCCGCCGTGACAACACGCCCGCTCAGAATCGCACCAGGCTTCAGACGGATCTGGATCTCCCGCTGGTCCCCCGCCTTCACGTTCAGGGATTCCTCAGCCATTGCATAGCCGGGAACGGATACCGACAACCGGTAGTCGGTATCCGGCTCCATGCCTGTAAGGATGATCCTGCCGTCATCATCGAATGCCTGCCCCGTGCCTTTGCTCCCCTTCCAGAGAAAAACCTCCGAATCTGCCAGAGCGGAACGCGGGGGTTTGGGATTCAGGGTCGCCACCACACGGGCACCGACCTTGAGAACGATGTCGTTTCGGACAGTACCACGACCCGGCACAAGGGCACTGAAATCGTGCCGGGAGTATCCGTCAGCCTCAATGGAAATCCGGTGGGTGCCCTCTGAAAGACCCGGTATGGCGTACCGGTTCCGGTTGAACCGGGTCACTTCGCCACGGGTACCCTTCCAGAGAATTACCTTGCCAGACTCCACCAGATTACCAAGGCTGTCCTTGACAGTCCCGAAGACGGTTCCCGCCTGCTGTGGTCGCGTCGCCCGGCCAAGAATCTTGTTCTTTGGCTCCGGGTAGGCATCGATCGGAAAGGTCGTGTTTTCTTCTTCAACAACCGTGTAAGTCACCCCAAAATCCACATTCAGCGTGGCGTCCCCGATCTGGTTCTGCTGGCCGTAGAGTCCCGAGATGTACCGGACGATGTGGTAGGGATCCACAAAGTTCTTGGAGTATTCCCCGTCCGTGAAGGCCCATCCGGCATCCGGATAGAAGATTTCTGTCCAGGCATGGTAACCACCACCTGACGTCTTCACACCCCAGTAACTTTTCGAGATACCCCAGTCGTAACCGATGGGCAGGTAACCGCCAACATACCGGGCGGGGATTCCGACGGACCGCAGCATGGCAATGGTCAAGGTTGAATAACCGATACAGGAACCCCGCTTTGTCTGGAACACGCTGAGCGCATCCTGTTTCACACCGGGGCTCGCGTCGTAGGTCAGCGTGTCACGCACCCAGTTGGAGACTGCCTCAACCGCCTCAACCACGGTCCGGGCCTGTGCCGTCACTTCGCGCGCCCTGGCAGTGATCACGGGATGTCCTGTCTGGATCCGGTCCTCTGTCCCCAGGAACTTCCGGGCGTCCTCGGGCAGGGACTGGACAGGGAAAGGAGCCTTGGACTGCAGTGGATCCAGCTTCGCTTCAACCAGAAGCTGAACCGTATAGGCGTCCGGCTTCTGGAGCACCTGGATCCGGTAGGAGTTGTTTTCGTAGTCCCGGAGCTCCTCGACACCAGTAACGCTCACGATATCGTAAATGATCCGGTGCTTGCCGGTCAGAACCTCGGTTTCCGCACGGACTGCAACAGCCGCGGACAAAATCATGCCCGTCACAACAGCCAACTGACGCGTCATCAATCCCAGTCCCTTCCGTCGCCGGAGCACGATCAGTTGAAAACGACCATCACCCGCGCATTCCGCAGGTAGGGGTTTTTCTGGTCCGTCTGCCGGATGACACCGGAATCTTTCTCCGTCAGCACAAGGTCTGACTTCTGGGTCCCGGCTGCCTCAAACCCCTTCACAAGCACCGGATCGCTCGCCACCCGGATGTGTCGGGCAGCTGCATCCACATTACGGGCATAACCGACAAGGCCCGACTGCGTAGCGTTCTCCACCTGGACCGTCGAAGCCGAATAAAGATCTCCGCCGGTTTTCGTATAGATTCTCGGCACCAGCGCAGGTTTCAGGCCAAGGCCGCGCGCATCCACCACAAGACCCGACCACTGGACATCCGCCGAGACATCCACGGGTTTCTGGTCAGCCGTCGTCGCGGTCGTGGCGGATTCCTCAATGACCGCCGCCCCGGCCACAGCACCTGCCACTGCGGCAGCAGCAGCGGCTGCCGCCGCAGTCCCATCAGTTCCGGCTCCGGCCGGAGCCGGGACAGAGACCGCTGGAGCGGTAACCTTGGCCGCCTCAAGCCGCCTGATCTCGGCCAGTCTCCGTTCCTCTTCCAGTTCCTTTTCCTTCAGTTCCTTGTCGAGCAGTTCCCGCTGGAGCTTCGCCTCGGCAGCCTTGCGTTGCTCCTCCTCAGCCTTGATCCGGCGCTGTTCGAGTTCGTATTCGGCCTCTTTCGCCTTCTGCTCAGCGAGCTGGCGGTCGGCTGCCGCCTTCGTCTCTGCTTCCTGGCGGGCCCTGTCGGCCTCTGCCTTCAGCCGCTCTTCCTCAATCTTCAGTTGCCGGGCTTTGGCTTCGGCCTCCTTCCGGGCCTCCTCTGCAGCCTGCTGACGGGCCCGGGATTCAGCCTCCTCAGCCGCCTTTCGGGCCTGGTATTCAGCCGACTCCTTCCGGAGCCTGTCGAGGTTGCGCTCGTAAGCCTCCTTCGCCGCACCCGGCGATAACCGCGAGTTGAACTCGTCCACCTTGAGACCTGACGGCGGTCGCCTGAGCTGTTTCGCCGCCTGCGAATAAAGAACCTCGACGATCTCGCCCGTCAGCGGCATCTCCATGGTGACTTCCACCCGGTCGGCCTTGTACCGGGTATCCACCCGCTGGGCACCCCTGACGACACCCTCCAGCGTGACTTTTACCCGGTCGTGAAGAAGCGCGTAGTCCCTCAGCGAGGACTCGCTCGTGACCCGGACACCCTTGGCTATCTCCAGAAGCCTGCGCATGGCATCGATCTGGGCGGCCCGCTCCGCGCCAATACGTGCCTGTGCAGGATTCAGATGCTTCGGGTTCGGGGCGCCTTCCCCCGTCGCCCGGATGGTCATTTTCGTCCAGTTGATCTCGCCATACTCGGTCTTTTCGATGATATCGGCCTGCTGGGCGTATACCCTGCCCACCAGAAGCGATAGTGTGGCCATCATCGCGAAAAGGACTCCGGATCGTGATTTCATGTGATTACCTCGGTCGCACAGGCCATCATGGCTGCTTTATCAGGGAAAATACCCGGCAAAAACGGTCCAGATAGGCGGTTGGTTACCCGGCGAAGTCTAGCAGAGGCCGCCCCCTCTTCAATGAGATCTGAATCACATTTCACTGGCTTGTCAGGTCAGTGTCGCCCGGTCAGGAATGACCACATTCAGCCGGAACTCGGGGTAATGGGTTCTCAGGTGCTCCAGAAAACGTGCGCTCGTCGGCACTGAAATATCTGCCGGCAGAAGTGCCTCCGCAACCCGGCCGTCCTTCAGCGCTATCTCGATCATAACGCTCGCATCGCCACGGTGCCGCCGGAGATCATTTACCAGCCGTTCACCGCGATCTTTCCGCCACTGGTCGGCCGCCGTGGACAACACAACCTTCTCTCCGTACCGCTCAATGAAGTGATCGAAATCGAGGACATCCGTTGCACGGACTTCCACGGCCCGCTGGCGCGCCCTACCGCCGCCGCCACCACCGTCCTCGCCCTCACCTTCCTGTGGAATCTCCTCTTCCTGGCGCATCACCTCACCCACAAGCAGGAACGGCTCCGTCACCCTGAGCGGGCCCCGGTCAACACCCGGGCGGCTACTGGTACCGCCGCCGGCAGGTTCGTCGTCGACCGCCGGCTGGGACGCGGCAACCGGTTCCGGCACAGCATCGGGAGCCTGTCCATACAGGTTTTTTTGGATCCTGGCCCAGGTCTCCGCTCCGACAAACACGCTCAGCACACCGGTCGGGTCCTCAAAACGGGCATTGGCAAAAAGTTCCCCGCGCTTGTTCCGGCGTTCAGAGACATCCGTACAGAGCGCTAGCAGCCGGACCTTCGTCCGGTCGCTCACCTGGAGCGCCTCGGCGATGGTATGGGTCCGGTAGGGCGCAAACTTCGCCTCAACCTCCCGAAGCGGGTGACCCGTAAGATAAACCCCCAGCACTTCGCGCTCGCGCTGAAGCTTCTCACGGTTCGGCCATTCAGGAACCTCCGCATAGGATTCCTTCAGACCGACCGAAGATCCGCCGCCAAAGAGGCCACCCTGTCCGACCTCCTTGTCCCGCCGGTCAGCCTCGGAGGCCGCGATTGCCTGCTCCAGGGATTCGAACAACTGCCGGCGGGGACGGCCAAAGCTGTCCATGGCGCCGCACTGGACCAGTGCTTCCATCACCTTGCGGTTCAATTTCCGGCTGTCGATTTTTGCCGTGAGATCATAGAGATTGCGGAACCGGCCTTCGGCCTTCCGGGCGTCAATCACCGCCTGCGCCGCCTGCGTCCCGACGCCGCGAAGGCCCTCGAGCCCGAACCGGATCGTCGTCTCCCTGCCAGTAAACTCCAGATCGCTTTCATTCACGTCCGGGGGCAGCACCTCAATCCCCATCCGCTGGCACTGGTTGATGTTCTTCAGCGTCTTGTTCTGGCCATCCGCCCCCCGGGCTTCGATGGTGAGAAGCGCCGCCATGAACTCCACCGGGTAGTTCGCCTTGAGATAGGCCGTCTGGTACGTGACGAACGCATAAGCCACCGAATGCGACTTGTTGAAACCGTAGTTGGCGAACTTGGCAATCAGGTCTGCCAGTTCCCGGGACTTCGCCTTGTCGAAACCACGCTCCACCGCGAGTTTTGTGAACAGCTCACACTGCTCGGCGACTGCCTTCTGGTCCTTCTTTCCGATAGCCCGGCGGAGCAGGTCGGCCTGTCCCAGATCCATGCCGCAGATCACCTGGCAGATCTGCATGATCTGCTCCTGGTAAACGATGATCCCCTGCGTCGGCCCCAGAATCGGCTCCAGTTCCCTGAACAGGTAGCTTAGCTTCGCCCGGCCGAACTTCCGGTCGGCAAACATCGGGATATTCTCCATCGGTCCGGGCCGGTAGAGCGCCAGGAGGTCGGATATCTCCGCGATCGAATGCGGCTGGATCTGCATGACGGCGTCCTTCATGCCCTCCGATTCAATCTGAAAAATCCCCACGTTGTCGCCCGAACTGATGAGATCAAATGTCTTGCGGTCATCCAGCGGGATGTCATAGATGGAGAAATCCGGCTGGTGATTCCGCCGGATGGCCCGCTCGGCATAGTGGATAAGCGTGAGTGTCTTCAGACCGAGGAAATCGAACTTGATGAGCCCGATCTTTTCGACACCCTTCATGTCAAACTGGGTGACGACATCCTCACCCTTCACCAGATAGAGCGGCAGGTAATCGGTCAGATCCCGGTCGGCGATCACCACACCGGCCGCATGCTTCGACGCCTGCCGGTAGAGACCCTCCAGTGTCCGGGCCAGCTGCATCAGGTCGCCATACTCTGGCTTCTGGGCGATCTTTTCCTTCAGCCTGGGCTCAGCCTTGAGGGCGTCCTCCAGCTTCACATCAAGGGGGTTTTCCTTTTCCGGAATCCGGTTCGGAATAAGTCCCGCGATCTGGTTCACCTCGAAAAGCGGGACATTCAGTACGCGGCCCACGTCCCTGACCACGGCTTTCGCCTTCAGCTTGCCGTAGGTGATGATCTGGGCGACCCGGTCGCGGCCGCCGTACTTGTCGGACACATAGCTGATGACCTCACCTCTGCGTTCTTCGCAGAAATCCATATCGATGTCGGGCATGGACTTGCGCTGCGGGTTCAGGAACCGCTCGAACAGGAGGTCATACGGAATCGGGTCAACGTCGGTGATCTCCAACGCGTATGCCGCGAGACTGCCTGCCGCTGAACCGCGGCCCGGCCCCACCGGGATACCCTTCGACTTTGCGTATTTCGTGAAATCAGAGACGATCAGGAAATAGGCGGCAAACCCCATGTCCTTGATGACACCGGTCTCGTAGTTGAGCCGGGACCGGTAGTGCTCGACCTGGGCGTCAGTGAGATTCCGCCCGAGTGCCACCATTTTCTTCAGACGGACATCCAGCCCCTCCCGCGCCCGCGCCTCGAAATACTCCTCGGCCGTGAGGTTGTCAGGGCAGCTGAAGGTCGGCGGGTGATAGCCCTTCAGGTTGAATTCGAAGTTGCAACGGGAGGCGATTTCGAGCGAGTTGGCCACGGCCTCCGGCGCATAGCTGAACTGCTGGGCGATGGTATCGCCATCCTTGAACCACAGCTCCGTACAGCCGCATCCGTCGTCACGCTCGGTCATTTCAGCCAGTGTCTTGCCGAATCCGATCGCCATGAGTGCCTTGTGGGCCCGGCTCTGGTCCTTTTCGAGATAGTGACAGTCGCCAGTGGCACACAGGGGAATACCCAGATCCCGGCTGAACTGCATAAGGTCGTCGTTGACGATCTTCTGTTCCGCCAGTCCGTTCTCCTGTATCTCCAGGAAGAAATTCCCGCGTCCGAATATCCGGTCGTAGTCCAGCGCCGCCTGCCTGGCCTCGTCGAACTGCTTCTGCTGGATCTTGTATGACACCTCGCCCTTCAGGCAGGCCGAGAGCGCAATGATCCCCTCGGAATGTCTCGCCAGCAGTTCCTTGTCCACCCGCGGCCAGCGGTAGAACCCCTCCATGAAGGCATTGGTCGATATCCGGCAGAGGTTCCGGTAGCCGGTCTCGTTGGAGGCCAGCAGGATCAGGTGATTGGCGTATTTGTTCTTCTCGGGCGTCTGGTCGAGACGCGAACCCGGCGCGACATATGCCTCCATCCCGATGATGGGGTTGATCCCGTGTTTCTTGGCGGCCGAGTAGAAATCCAGCGCCCCGCACATGTGCCCGTGGTCGGTCACGGCGATATGCTTCATCCCGAACCGGGAAGCACGCTCCATCAGGGGCTCAATATGGTTAGCCCCGTCCAGAAAACTGTACTGCGTGTGCAGGTGAAGGTGAGCGAAATCTCCGGTCGCCACTGCGCCCTCACTCCCATTCGATCGTGGCCGGTGGCTTCGATGAAATATCGAACACCACGCGGTTGATGCCCCTCACCTCGTTGATAATGCGGTTACTTACCGTACCAAGCAAGTCATAGGGAAGCCGTGCCCAGTCGGCCGTCATCCCGTCGTCGCTCGTCACCGCCCGGATTGCGCAGACATTCTCGTAGGTTCGCTCATCTCCCATCACGCCGACACTCTGCACCGGAAGCAACACCGCAAAACTCTGCCAGACCTGCGTATAAAGTCCTGCCTTGCGTATCTCCTCAAGCAGTACCGCGTCCGCTTTCTGAAGGATTTCAATCCGTTGCGGGGTCACTTCCCCGAGAATCCGGATCGCTAGCCCCGGTCCCGGGAATGGCTGGCGGTCGATCACAAATGAGGGCAACCCCAGTTCGCGGCCGAGCGCCCGGACTTCGTCCTTGAAAAGCTCCCGAAGCGGCTCGATCAGCCTGAAATTGAGCTTCTCAGGCAGGCCACCCACGTTATGGTGGCTCTTGATGACTGAAGCAGGACCCATCACCGAGACCGACTCAATCACGTCGGGATACAGGGTTCCCTGAACGAGGAAATCAGCCGAGCCCAGCTTATGTGCCTCGGCCTCGAACACCTCAAGGAAGGTGTTGCCTATGATCTTCCGCTTGCGCTCCGGGTCCGAAACCCCCGCCAGTTTTCCGAGAAACAGTTCCGTGGCATCCACGTATACCAGGTTCAGTTTCACGTCGTTCGTGAATACCTGGCGCACCTTGTCGGCCTCGTTCAGCCGCAGGACACCATTGTTCACAAACACACAGGTGAGCTGGTCGCCAATGGCCCGATGAACCAGCGTCGCGGCTACGGCAGAATCCACGCCGCCCGAAAGGGCGCAGATCACGCGGCTCTTGCCAACCTTTTCGCGGATCAAGGCGATCTCGTTCTCGATGAAATTGCCCATGTTCCAGCTCGACCCGAGACCGCAGACTTTGTGAACAAAGTTGCCCAGCAGGTCCTTGCCGTAGGGAGAGTGGACCACCTCCGGATGAAACTGGACGCCGAAAACCGTGTTTTTCTCGTTGGCGACTGCCGCAAAAGGCGTGTTCTCGGAATGTGCAATGGCCCGGTAGCCTGCCGGAAGATTCTCGATCTTGTCGCCGTGGCTCATCCAGACCACGTGTTCCTTCGGAAGCCCCTCAAACAGCCGGCTCGGCTCATCAAGAATAAGTGTGGCCCGGCCGAACTCCCGCTTGTCGCTCCGGGCGACTTTCCCGCCGAAGAGATGCGTTGTGAGCTGGAGCCCGTAACAGATGCCGAGAACCGGGACGCCCAGATCAAATACCTTCGGGGCCACCGTCGGTGCCTTGTCCATGTAGACCGACGCAGGCGAGCCGGACAGGATAATCCCTTTCGGATTGATCTCCCGGATCTTCTCCAGCGGAATGTTAAACGGCTGGATGGCGCAGTAAACCTGCATCTCCCGCACACGGCGCGCAATAAGCTGCGTGACCTGTGAGCCGAAATCGAGAACCAGTATCTTGTCAGACGGAATGGGGTTCGCTGTCATGTGGCGGCGGGTGTCTCTCCGGGGAATGTGATAGTTCAGTCGAGCTGGTAGTTCGGCGGCTCTCGCGTGATGATGATGTCGTGGACATGGCTCTCGCGGAGTCCCGACGACGAAATCTGCACGAACCTTGCCCGCTTCTGCATATCAGGGATGGTCCTTGCCCCGAGGTATCCCATGCCTGAGCGCAGGCCGCCCACGAGCTGGTATACACTGTCGGCCAGGGGCCCCTTGTAAGGAACACGGCCCTCGACGCCTTCCGGGACGAACTTCCGCTCCACCTGCTCCATGTCGTCCTGGGCATAGCGGTCCGAGGAACCGTCCGACATCGCGCCGAGCGATCCCATGCCACGGTAAACCTTGTAGGAGCGGCCCTGGTACAGCACCACCTCGCCGGGGGCCTCTTCGGTGCCGGCAAACAGGGAACCGATCATCACGGCATTTGCCCCCGCCGCAACCGCTTTCACCAGATCGCCGGAGAACCGGATTCCGCCGTCGGCGATAACCGAGATTCCGGCATCTTTTGCAGCGGCCGCGCAGACCATCACGGCTGTCAGCTGCGGAACGCCGACACCGGCAACGATCCGGGTCGTGCAGATGGAACCCGGCCCCACACCGACCTTCACGACACTGGCGCCTGCATTGGCCAGCGCCTTCACACCTTCGGCAGTGGCGACGTTTCCGGCGATCACCGGGAGCGACGGATAGCGACCCCTTAGCCACTTTACTGTTTCGATGACCCGGGACGAGTGACCGTGAGCTGTGTCCACGCAGACAATATCCACACCGGCATGGACAAGTGCTTCCACCCGCTCGTCCCGGTCGGCACCGACGCCGAGAGCTGCCGCCACCCGGAACCGTCCGTGAGAATCCTTGCAGGCATTCGGAAACGCCTTGGCTTTCGTAATGTCCTTGACCGTGATGAGCCCCTTCAGGTGATTCTCGCCATCCACCACGAGCAATTTCTCGATGCGATGACGGTGCATGATCTCCTGGGCCTTTTCGATGCTGGTCCCGGCCGGGGCCGTCACGACCTCCTTGGTCATAACCTCGCTGACCTTTGCATCGAGCCGGCTTTCGAAACGGATCTCCCGGTTCGTCAGGATTCTCACCACCTTGCCACCCTGCACCACCGGGAAACCGGCCACGTTAAGCCGCTGGCTCAGGGCCCGCACCTCCGCAATGGTCTGGTCCGGCCGGAGCGTCACCGGGTCCTCTATGATTACAGACTCGGACTTCTTCACCCGGGCGACTTCGGCCGCCTGCTTCTGGGGAGTAAAATTCTTGTGGATGACACCGAGACCCCCGACCCGCGCCATCGCGATGGCCATCCGGCTGT
>CAZSFB010000061.1:0-10758 GCA_964606035.1 uncultured bacterium
CAACAACCATATGGACGACTTTTTTGTGAAGGCCCCGAACAGCTTCGGGCTGGTCGGCAACCATCGCAATGCACCGGCTCCCGCCAAACGTCCTTTATCCAGTATGTCACCGACATTCGTATTGAAAAACGGCAGATTGGTTGCGGCGTTGGGTTCACCCGGCGGCAGCCGCATACCTACGTCCATCGCCTGGGTCATACGGGATATCCTCGAAAACCATTCCGACGGGAAATCCGCAGTGTGTGCGCCCAGAATGCACCACCAGTGCCGCCCTGATTTGCTATACATGGATGAGGGCTTCAACCCGGTCCTTTTCGAAAAGTCCGGATACAAGATCACCGAGCCCACCTTTGACATCGGTAATGTTCAGATGGTCCTCAAGACTCCCGGAGGCTGGAAGGGCTACTCCGATTGTCGGGGAGACGGGGCGGGTTGGGCCCAGTGATCTGCCATCTGACGACCAGCTATCCAACATTAAGGGTCCCCTATGCAGGACACTTCATTGAATCGCTCGCCAGTGCCCAGGCCGCTGCGTCGCTTCAGGTCCGGATTATTGCCCCCAAGGCTTCCAGGCCTGTACAGACCATTGAGCCCATGACTTTTGAGGCTCCGCCGGGAATGGATACCTCCGGTGGCCTAAAGGGCCTGCTGGAAAAGGCGCCGCTTTCTCAGCTCGGTTCCGCCCCGCGCCTACTTCAGCAGATGCTATACGGAGTGATAAGGCATGCACGTACAGCTGACGTTCTTCATGCTCACTGGCTGGTTCCTTCCGGCCTGATTGCTGTCACTGCCAGAGCCTTTCTTGGGCTTCCGGTTGTCATCACTGCTCGTGGAAGTGATGTGGAGCTGGTCGAGAAGCTACCTCAATCCACCGCAGTCCTCTTCAAGGACATTCCAGTGGCAGCAGTATCAAGCTCACTTGCAAAGCGGCTCAGAATACTTGGACTCCGGCGAGTCCGAGTCATTGAGCAACCGATAGCGGTTCCAGATCATCAACCGTACCCATGGGAGAACCGGAATCCAAATAAACTGTTATTTGTCGGGTCATTGGTACCAGGGAAATGTCCATCTCTGGCCATTAATCTTGTGTCACGAATTCCCGAGGTCACATTAGACATTGTAGGCGACGGGCCTGAGCGGAATTCTCTCGAACAGCTGGTAGATCAGCGAGGTCTTAACAGTCGAGTCTTTTTCCATGGCGCAGTTCCGCCATCCCAAATACCGCATTTTCACAGGACAGCAGGTGCGTTCCTTTCCACCTCTTTACGTGAGGGCCGGCCCAATGCGCTGCTGGAAGCTATCGCATACGGCACCCCTGTGATTTCATCAGCAATTGATGGAGTTATGGGGCTCGGGCCAGTTGCTGATTTCTTGCACCTCTTCGAGCCTGGATCACTGGAAAATCTGGAATCACTGGTTCGTGGCCATCTTCGCAACCTGCCTTTATCGCGACAAATGACCCAGAAGGCGTGGGAGACCCTGAAACTTCCAACCTGGCAAGAAACGGTGGAAAACTATAACGAGCTCTACCGCTCGGCAAAGGCAACTACTTCGTAATCGACGCCCGCATCTCTTCAAGAGTTTCCCGGTACTCGGCCGAATCAGGGACTTCCCTTGCGGCCTGCTCGATGAGTTCAAGTCCTTCTGAGAAGTTACCTCTGTTGAACCGCATCACTCCCAGCAAATACCGAACCCGTGAAAGTTCCGGCGAACTCTCCAGTGCCTTACGGTACATAGCCTCAGCCTCGTCGTTTCGCCCCTCCTGCTCATACAGATCTCCAAGGGCCGCTATCGCTTCCACGGCCAAAGGTTTCACCTCAAGTATGCGCTGGTAGACTCTTCCCTGTTCGTGCCGCTGATCTGTGCTTCCGAAAACCTCGGCGATCTTCATCAACGCCTTCGTGTTCTTCTCCTTCAGCAGTTCCTCAATGTATAGCCATGCTTCCGGGGCTCTGTGGGCGCGCCCCAGTAGGCTTGCGGCAGCAATCAGAAGCTGTTCGCGGACAACTTTGGATCTGGCCCCGCTTTGCTGTTCGGCAATCTCAATCTCTGATATTGCGAGTGAGATGTCCCGGAAGGCATCGTCCACATTCCCCGCTTGTTCAAGCCGTTTTGCCCGTTTCTGGTAGAGAGATACCAGGGACGTCCGTGCATTGGCATAATTTTCATCCAAAACCAGAACATCACGATAATACTTCTCGGCACTGTCAAAATCTCCCTGCTTCTCCAGCAAATATGCCAGATTGAACATCAGTGCCATACGAAGCGCGACCAGAGCCGGATACTCCATGGCCAAGCTGGCAGAAGAAGCCTCAAGAAAGGACTTCGCCTTGTCCGAATCCTCATCCAGCAGGGAAAGACCCAGACGTGCCTTCACCAGCGAATCTCCGCAACCTGAAGCGATCAGCTGATCAAGACCCTTCCGTGCGTTTTCAACTCCTTTTCCTCCCTTCTCAAGAACTGCAACATGACCTTTAGCTTCTTTGAGACAGACAGGTGACACCTTACCGCGATTTCTGGTTTCCCACGACTCGGCATCTCCACCCCATACGGAGATGTGGAACAGACATGCTCCCATCACAGCAATAAAAACGGCCCTGAATGATAACGGGGGTTTACGCATACAGACTCCTTGCCGATTACCCATCCGGTCGCCCATTCTCCCCCACGTATGACTCACCCACTGAAGCAGCCCGCAAGAGGCATTCTGATTGCCTACGAAGGGATAGACGGGAGCGGAAAAACTACCCAGAGCCGCCTGGCGGCCGAGCAGCTCTCCTCCATGGGGTACCCAGTTCATTGGACGCGGGAACCCACTGATGGACCTCTTGGCAAAGAGATTAGACGCCTTGTGAATGCCGGGAAAGCTGATGATGGAGAAGAGATTTTCAGACTGTTCCACGAGGACCGGAAAGAACATTGTGCCCTGGAAATCTTTCCGCACCTGGTGAACAACCAGATCATAATCACCGACCGCTATTACTTTTCGAGTTATGCTTATCAGGGCGCGATGGGCGTCGATACGGACAGGATACTCCGGATGAGTGAACAGGCATTCCCCGCACCTGATCTAGTTGTCTGGATTGATGTCCCGGTGGATCTGGCGCTTGAGCGGATCAGAAATTCCCGTCCGCATGGATTTGACAGTTTTGAAAAGAAGGAGTTTCTCGAAAAAGTCCGGTCCAACTACAGCCGATTCCGCCAGCGGGATGACTGGTACTGGGTTGAGCCGGAATTAACTCTGGAACAGGCAGTGAGGACTTCCATAGCGAGGATTGAATCACTGATCGCAAGAACAAGATCCGAGCCAAGACCGGTTATTCCGGGACGCTGACCTCAACCCTTCCTGACCGCATCCAGAGCGCTTGGATCATCGAGCGTCGTCAGATCACCCGGATCACGGCCTTCTGCAATGGCCTGTATGCTTCGCCGGAGCAGTTTTCCTGAGCGCGTCTTGGGCAGCGATGATACGATCTGGACCCTGCCAGGACGGGCAATTGCACCCAGAACCTCAACAACCTTTGCGGATACCTGTTCAGCGATAACCCCGTGATCAAAATCCTCTGCTTTCCCCTTCAGAACAACAAAGGCATGAGGAATCTGTCCCTTCACCGCATCATGGACTCCAACGACGGCAACCTCAGCGACTCCCGGGTGCATGCTTGCGGCTTCTTCAATTTCCCGAGTGCCAAGACGGTGCCCCGCAACATTGATCACGTCATCCGACCGGCCGAGTATGAAGAAGTATCCTTCCGCATCGCGGACAGCCCAGTCGAAAGTTGAGTAAACCAGATGCGGATAGTTGGAGAAATATCCCCGCACAAACCGTTCATCATTACCCCACACGGTTGACAGGCAGCCCGGAGGCAATGGCGGCTCAACAACAAGGACCCCCTTTTCTGCAGACCCGACCTCAGCCCCGGTCGTCTCATGCACCTGCTTGACCCGAAATCCATATGCAGGGAAACCCGGTGATCCCGGCTTCACGGGTTTCAGTTCAACTCCTGGAAGATATGAAAGAATCGCCCATCCGGTCTCAGTCTGCCAGTAGTGGTCCATGACCGGAACTCTCAGACCATCCCCGATCCATCGTGCCGTAGGCTCATCCAGAGGTTCTCCCGCAAGAAATAGGTACCTGAGTGACGAGAGATCGTACTTCCCCAGGTATTCGGGACTTTCTTTCTTCAGGACCCGGATCGCGGTCGGCGATGAAAACATCGTCGTCACTTTCCTGTCCTGGACGATTTTCCACCAGATCCCCGGATCCGGCCGTACGGGAAGTCCTTCGTAGACGATCGTCGTCATGCCGTGAATCAACGGCCCGTATACAATGTACGAGTGTCCGACTACCCACCCAATATCCGAGGTTGTGAACATCGTCTCGCCCGGTCTGGCCCCGTAGACATATTCCATCGATGCTGCGAGGGCGACTGCATACCCGCCAGTATCACGCTGCACCCCTTTGGGCTTTCCGGTCGTTCCTGATGTGTAAAGAATGTAACTTGGCTCGGTCGATTCGAGCCACACACAGGGAATATCCACGCCGCTGAATTTTTCTCTCAGTGGGGCATATTCCACATCTCTTGCGGGATGGACGTGCATTTCCGGGTCCAGCCCCCGGCGACAGAGCAATACCCGCTTCGGCGGATTTGACGAAAGTTTTACCGCCTCATCGACAAGTTGTTTATAGGGGATAAATTTTCCGGCACGCATTCCTCCGTCCGAAGTAACCAGAAGTGCCGGACGGGCATCATCTATCCGGCTCGCAAGATTCGGCGCAGCAAATCCGCCGAACACCACTGAATGAATTGCACCAATCCTCGCACAGGCCAGCATGGCGAAAATTGCCTCGGGAATCATCGGCATGTAGATGATTACCCGGTCCCCGCGCTCTACCCCGAGGCTTCTGATCGCAGCGGCCATTGCGGAAACTTCCGCATGAAGTTCACGAAAACTGTAAACTTTCTCTGTTCCGGTTTCGGTTGAGACATAGATAATGGCATGCTGGTCCGCGCGATCCTTCAAATGCCGGTCCACTGCATTGAAGCAGAGATTGGTCTCGCCTTCCGGAAACCACCTGGCAAAGGGTGGATTGCTGTAATCAAGAATGCGCGCTGGCGGCCGGTTCCAATGGATACGTTTCGCCTCCCGTGCCCAGAACTCCTCAAGGTTTTCCACCGAATCCTGGTAAAACTGTTCGTAAGTCATGAATCTGAATCACCTTCCGTACAGGGCAAGATAGGGACACAGCATAAGCCGTCACACCCAAACACTAAAGTCCTTAATTACTTGGCGCAGGAGGGGGGAACAGGGAGCGATTTGGCGAACGTGCCAAAAAATCTTGCCGCTTCCGGATCACAGACAAACTCGCTGATTGCATGAGGAGCAATTGCCACACCACCCAGTGCATACTGAAACCCGATCGCCATTCCTCCCACGGCCACCGACCCGACGGCAAACCCACCAACAGACCATCCGATACCTGCTGCGGCACCCCCAACGGCCAGCAACAGCCCCAAAGACAAGCCGCCAAGTGTCAGCAATCCGAGCGAAACGCCTCCCGCCGCAAACGCCCCAATCGCAATATTTCCGATGGCGATGATGCCTTTTGCCACTCGTGGCCGCATAGTTGCCGGATCCATGCCAGTGCACACATGGATCACTGGCCAGCCGGCAATCTCGGCCTTGGATCTGTATTCAAATCCGAACAGCACACCCCTGCGCTGGCATTCATTGCAGACCAGTCTTGGCCTGTCGATCGCGATACAATCCCTGCAGACTGCCTTCTGGCAGACCGCGCAGATTCCGGCAGCCTCCCTGTCAGGATGCGAATAGCAGATCATCCCCGTGACCCTTTCCCAGGCTCAGTGGCCAGTTCCCTGGGAATAACCCGGTCAAAGAATAGATGCCTGAAAACCCCTACGGGGTCGTCAGGAAGCCGTGCCGAATAGTCCATGAAGCCAGTCACATCCGAGAATGTACGTTCAGCTCTCCAGAAGTCCGCATCCTCGAGCCGGAAAAACGCGTCATTCTTGAATCGGGTTCTTTTCGGATCCTTCCGGAACTCAAGGAGCATCTCAAGCAGCCGGAGGTAGTAGGTTTCATCCTCAATGGTAGCCCGTAGCGTTCTTGACCTTGGATGTGTGCCATCAATCGCCTGCCGAACCTGCTTTTCCATTTCATCCAGTCCATCAGGAAACATCAGGAGAAGCTGAAAATCGTAAACAGGATCATGATGCACCACCTGAAGAAGATGGCCGATTATTGTGTCCCTTTCCGAAAAGAACCCCGCCGGGTCAAGCATCGAGACCGGATCATCCAGCCAGCGAAGCACCTGGTGAAACCAGAAGTTAATCCCTAACTGCTGATAGAAATCAGCTGAACCTGGGATCAGAAAGTATCTGAAGGCATCAAGGGTACCCATCGCCAGCTGGACCGGGCTTGGCATCTGCCGGATATACCCGGCATCCTTCAGGGCCTTCAGCCGCCGGCGTATTTCCTCGCTATCCGCCCAGCCGGCAAGAGTCCGGACAACCCTAGCAACCTTACCCGTAACGTCAGCCGGCGAACCGACCGCAGTACGTAATAGCACTATGGGATCATGTTTCTGCCGGAAAGACCCAGTAACCTTGTCCATGCGAGCAAGGATAACAGGTTTCGGTAGCTGGCCGCTACTTGTCAAAACGCTTCAGAAGCTCGTCCGAGATATCCACAGCTGGACCGGCATAGATCACGTTGACTGAACCGCGTTCAAATACCACATCGATATTTTTTTCCCGGGCAACCTGCTCTGTCAGCTCCCGCAGTTTCCCGACCACCTCTCCTGATAGCTGCTCATCCTTGCGCTTGATCTCTTCTTCGTAATCTGCGGATTTGCGCTCAATTGCCCGCTGCTGACTGCGTAGTTGATCCTCACGCTCTGTGATCTGGGAGGGAGTCATGACGAGCCGCTTCTGGCGAAACTCGTCCATGCTCTTCTCAAATTCCGCCTGAAGCTTCATCAGGGCTTCCTTCCGGCGGTTCACCTCGTCCTCAATGGTCTGACGATGAGCCTTGCCTCTCTTGGAATTGTTAATGACCTTGTAGAAGTCCACGACGGCAAAGGTGGTCGCCTTCGCTGGAATAGCCATAATTCCGAACACAAAAATCGTAGCAAGCAGGAATTTGTTCATTCTGTTTCCTCAGTAACCCTTCAGCCGGATCGCTCCGGGGAGAATCTCAAACTCGGCCGGTGTTTCGCCGGCATATTCACCATCTATGTCGATGAGCACCCGTTCACTGGACGTCACCCGTACACGGCGGCCACGACAGCTTTTCACCTTGGGGAGTGTCCCGGCAAGACCCCGGTACACAAGCCGTCCCAGATTGGCCGCCTCCAGGATCGACAAATTACCGGCGCAAACGACATCAAAAAGACCGTCATTGAGACTGGCATCCGGAGCAATCCGCATACCGGCACCGAATGCGCGGCCATTTGCCACCGCTACCATATAATGCTTTTCCCCGGCGGAAATGATCCTACCGTCCACCTCAATCTGCATTGGCTGGTTTCGGTAGTTCAGGCTCGCCCGCAGGCTTCCGAGTAGAAAGCTGACCTTGCCGCCGAATGCTTTTGTCGTGTGATTTACAGTGTCCACGACAAGCCCCCCGACTCCCAAATCGGCGATATTGATGAAATAACGTTCCGCTGGTGCACCGGTAACCGGTGAAATACGTGCGACACCGACATCCACAGGCCGCGCATCCCTCCCCTGAAATCTCCGGGCGGCCAGCTCGGCATCTTTTGGGAAATCAAAAGCTTTGATGAAATCACACCCCGTTCCACGGGAAAGGACTCCCAGGACGGCGCCCTCGCGAATGGGTTTTCCCTGGTAAAAATAACCGTTTACGACCTCGTTCAGGGTGCCATCTCCGCCAACAGCAATCACCATCTCGGCCCCATCACGAATTGCCATCCGGGTTAGCTCAATCGCATGAAGCGGACGGGTCGTCATTTTGACATCGATCGAACCCAGTGTCTTTTCGAGAACAGCCTTTATATGGGGCCACTGTTCTCTGGTGCGCCCATTTGCGCTGTGCGGATTGACTATCGCGGCAGTACGAAAATTATCTCCATCAGGGCCTGGCACGGTTCAGTCCCCCGCACCAAGCGAATGCGCGACCACATCAACTATGTCGACCACCTGGACGCCGGCAGCAGCCGAGCAGAGATGGTTCCCGCACAGCTGCGATGCCGTTACCACCTTGCGGGCACCGGTTTCATAAAGCTCCTCGAGACGCCGCTTTGCCATTTTCTTCGCATCCGACGGGAATATCCTCGCGTAAGAACTGCCAGCCCCGCAGCATGAAGTATCCTTGCCGGTCCATGCGGGTTCCCGGAATACTACGCCGCAAAGTTGCAGCAGCTCCCGGATCTGCCCCGAAGCACCAAGTCCCCTTGCTGCTTCACAGGGATCATGGATAACCAGCGTTTCCGGAAAAGAACGCAGATCCTTTCCCTTTATTAAGTTTATTACCCAATCCACCCACCAGATCACCTTGGAGTTCAATTTCAGGTCAACCCGGGGATAGGTATCCCCAAACGCTGACGCATCTTCCGGTGATACGGTAACCACCGTCTCATAACCTTGAAGCTGGGCCACCACTTCCATGGCATGAGCGCGGAATCCCTCCCGGTCCCCTGCATGGTAGATCGCTACACCCGAATCGAGCTTTCCTGAGCTGATAACGGAGACTGGTTCCACGCATATTGCTTCTATAATGCCAACGAATTTCCTGAGCCGATCACCACCGGATGCCAGGAGGTCTGCACCCAGCCAGACAGCGGTTTTCGCACCCTTCTGCCTGTGCTTCTCCGGGACTACCCCCGTCACAATCGGCTCCAGCGGGACATCGTATGCCGTTCCGGTCTCACGAACCTTTGCAGCGAGTTTGACCGCGGCGGGAAGGGTCTGCTTAACGGCGAACATATCAGCACGGGCGGCTTCCAGCACCGGACCGACCCGGATGTCATGGTCGCAATAGACATTGCAGTGACCGCAGGCCGTGCATTTGAAAAATACCGTGGCCAATTCCGGAGAAGCTTCCACCGTACCTTTCCGCAGCAGATACGCCAGCGACATCTTGGAAGTTGGCGTATACGTCTCCCTGGCATCGGTCTCCGCGACCGGGCAGGCGAAACGGCACATCTTGGGACAGTATGTGCAGTAGTCGATTTCCTTGCGAAATGAATCAATCAGCACTGACGTATTACCTCACAAACCCATTTTCCCTGGATTCAGGATCCCCGCTGGATCCACTGACCGCTTGATATCCCGGTAGATCTGCTGAAACGGCCCGTTCTGCTGCTTCAGGGCCTCCTGCTTTAGAGATCCAATACCATGGTGATGCGATATTGTACCGCCAACCTCAATCACCGCAGATACCATATCCTCCCAGAGCGACCGGTACAAATTCAGATCATCTTCCTTGCCCGCATTCGCCATGAATGAGAAATAAAGACATGCCCCTTCAACATAGGCATGGGACAAATGACACAGGAGCATTCCACGGGAACCCATTGCCGCTTTCACCGCACGATATAATTCCGGTATCTGTTTCCAGAGGCCCGCAACCTCCATCGTATCCAGCACCATTCCCGGATTAGGCAGGATCTTACTCAGGTTGTAGTTGACCGAATAACGACGGTTGAACCATCGCTCCGCCGGATCTGCCCCAAGATCCACCCCCGCAGCTGATGCAACTTCCTCAATTTCCTCGACCTCTACCTCAACAAGTTCCGTCTCACCTTCGACCCCGAGGAGCAGAAGGGACCCCGGGCCGAAGTTCTGCTTCAGATGCTGCGCTTGCAACGCGGTATCCGCCTCGTCATACAGCCGGACCAGAGCCGGCCGGCAATCCCGCTGAAGGATTTCCCGCACTACCCGTTGTCCGGTGAGGAAGTCCTTAAACAGATAAGAGCGGTATACCTTTCTGGATGGCAGCGGCCAGACCTCCAGCACTGCAGAGGTAAAAACGGCCAGTGTACCTTCGCTCCCTATCAGTATCTGCTTCAGATCCGGACCGGCCGCCGACCGCGGGGCCGTAGAAGTGCGGAATACCTCGCCATTTGCGAGGACGCCCTCAAGTCCGACAACCATATCCTCGATTTTCCCATATCTGGTGGAAAACTGGCCAGCAGAACGGGCCGCTATCCAGCCACCAACAGTGCTGCAGTAAATCGACGACGGAAAATGGCCAGAGGTAAATCCCTGCTTCTGAAGGGTTCGTTCGAATCTCTCTCCGACCAGGCCGCATTCAACATGAACAGTGTTGGAGATTTTCCGCACAGGAGAAGTTTTAGAAAGCAGCTTGGTGTCAAGGGCGATTCCGCCTTTCGGCGGCACAGTTCCACCACAAACACCCGACCCTCCCCCATAAGTGACCACTGGAATGGACTCACGCTGCGCACCCTTTAGCAACTGGGATACATCTTCGACAGACCGGGCGAACACCACCGCATCCGGCAGTGGTGGCATGGTTCCGTGCCGCATCTGGATCAGACCGCCAGGCATACAATCCCTGCCGTAAGTAAACCTATCCGGGAGCCCTGTCGACCAGCATTCATCAGGAGGTCCGAAAAGGTCCTCAAGAAACTTCAGCACCCTGGGGGAATTGCTACTTGTACGAACCTTAGCCAATTGGGCCATCCTCTTTGGCATTTCCAGGATTGGTTTCCCCGCTCGAAAAATCCTCCATATCTTCATCGCCAAAACCCAG
>CAZSFB010000062.1:0-10681 GCA_964606035.1 uncultured bacterium
CCCGGCCCGCTGTTGCGGGCCGGGGCGGTTTCGCCCTAGTTCTGGAACTGGACGGCGAGTCCCACCACCGTCACGGCCAACCCGATGGTCTGGGCGATTCCGAGCTTCGGGAAGGAAACCTTCTGGCCGAACAGCGGAAGCGTCATAAGGACCACGAGCCCCTCCCCCGCCCCGGGGATCATCGAGTAGAACGGCAGCCAGCCGAGCATCACGAATGTTCCGGCCACTCCAATAAGGCCCGCGTGCGTGAGCAGGCTCAGGGCCAGAAGTTTCCCGCGCCGCTCTGCCTGACGGCCGCCAAGCGCCTCGATCCAGAGTCTTACGTGTACCGTCGCCGCCACCTGCACCAGCGTGTAGACGAGCGCCGCCTGTGCAATCGGAAGCGGCACGGCTCCCTCCCTCGCGGACCCGGACACCAGCATGCCAAAGCCCAGAACGAAGGCGGCTGTGGTTTCAAACCCCACCGACCGGCGGTCCTTCGGATCGGAGAGGTACAAATGGACTGCAAGGGCACCCAGCGCGATCCCGCAGGCGAGCATCAGCGTGGACGGGACACCGGACAGGATGAATCCGGCCGTTGCCGACAGCACGATCAGGGTGAGCGGCGCCGACAGCTCAACCCGTTTCGCCGGCTGAAGAATCCAGGTCTTTATCCCGGCACTCGCCAGTACGAGGATGATCCAGGAGGCTGCGGCAACAGCCGCCGCACCCGCGTGGGACCAGTTCAGCGCGACCCCGGCCACCGCCGGCAGTGACGCCATCACGTAGAAACCATGCTCACGGGGAAACAGGTCTTTCAGGCTGATCTGCATATCCGCACTCTCCCAAGACCAGTGTGAACCGGCCCGCTCCGGCCCGGTATGACGGATTTCATACCGGCCCCGGTGCTTCCGGCGCGCGGCTTTGCCCCGTTATTAAAGCCCCGGCCCTGTGCCCGGCAGGGCAAAAAGACGCCGCCCGGATCCATGGGGAGTCCGGGCGGCGGAGAGAGAGGCGGACTTGCCCAAATCCGCCAGGGAACTCAGTAAACGTCATCCCTCGTGTTGAAGACGTTGAACTTGCCGGTCGGGGTGATTGCCCAGTCACCCTTGATGGTCGTCTTCAGGGTCATGGTCCTGTCGTCGTAGACCTGGATTTCTCCCTGCTTGTCCCAGACCGAGACCCATACCTCGTCCCCGGCCTTGTTGTACTCGAAGTGGACGATGCGGCCACGGTCCGTCGCCTGGAAGCACTTCTCGATGGAGGCCGTCTTCTTGCTGAGCACACAGATCGCCTGTGCCTTGTCCGATTCCGCGTTCAGCGGGGCGTCGGTCCAGACCCAGGGGGACTTGTCATGCGTCTTGATGAAGAGTCCGCCGGCACGGCCCTTCAGGGGGATCTGCCGGACTACCTTCCAGGCGTGCTTGGGATGCTTCTTGGGATCGGTGCCGATGAGCGACATCAGCCCCTCGCCAATGTGAGTGGTCGCCCAGACCGGGCCGAACTCCGGGTCCACCCAGTTGGCGCCGCGGCCGGGGTGCGGCTTGTTGCCCGTCTCGATGTTGGTGATGAACTTCTTTTCCTTCACGTCGATCACCGAGACCTTGTTCCGCATGTTGGCGGCAACCAGGAAGTACCGTTTCGTGGAGTCCCATCCGCCGTCGTGCAGGAACCGCTCGGACTCGATGTTCGTGGTCTTCAGGTTATTGATGTCCGAGTAGTCGACGAGCTGGACGTAACCGGACTCCTTCAGGCTCACCACCCAGAGCGGGTCGTAATGGGAGGCCACGATCGAGGCCACCCGCACCTCGGGGAGATACTCGTTGGTGTCGTAGGTGTAGCCCGCGGTCCTCACCAGCTTCTTGGGCTCAAGCGTCAGCCCGTCCACGATGGCGTAGTGCGGCGGCCAGTAGCAGCCCACGATCGCCAGCTTGTCGGAGAAGTTCATCTCTGGTTTCTTGCCTTCATACTTGCTGGAATCGACCGACCTGGCGTCGATGCAGGGCTTCACCTCGGCGGCAAGCGTCGGCTCAGTGGTCCAGAGGTCAATCAGGGAGATGCGGCCGTCGCGGCCCACCACGTAGAAGTAGCGTCCCGACTTGCTGCTGCGGAGAATGTGAACCGCGTAGCCCGTCTTGATGTTTCCGACGAGCTCCTTCGTATCGCCGTCGATGATGGCCACACGGCCCTCGTCGCGGAGAATCACGCCGAAGTAGTTTTCCCAGTTCCGTTTGTGCTCGACCTTCTTTGGCCGCTGGTCCAGCGGGATATAGGTTTTCCAGCTCTCCTTGATCTGGGCGAGGGACATCTCGGGCGGCTGTGGCGGATCCTGCTGGATGTACCGGGCCACAATGTCGATTTCCTTCTCCGTGAGAATCTTGTCTTCGCCCCACGCCGGCATGCCGCCCGGCATGCCGTACTGGAGAATATCCTTCAGGCGCTCGGTCCCCATCTTGATGGTCTTTGCCTTGGAGAGTTCCGGACCGGTGGCCCCCGCCCGGAGGGTTCCGTGGCAGCCAGCGCAGCGGTCAAAGTAGATCCGCTTGCCGATTTCAAAATCCTCGGCGGATATGGTCGGGGCGACCTGGGGCACGGCCTTGCCTGGTGCCACGTTCTGCGCCACGGCAGTCATGCCGAAACTGACCGCTATGGCAGTCATGAATGTTGCGACCAACTTGAACGATCTGCTTTCCGGTAAATGCTGCTTCTTCACGGTATTCCCCTTATCTATGCTTCTTTAATTTTCTGGAAGCCGTTTCCCCTGCTGTCATTTCTAACGCCTATTCATGCCGCGAATGTATGAGAGCGGTCATAAGGGCAGCCTTTAATTTCCCGGTCACCGTGCACCCGGCTGCACTTCGTTCGAGAGGTAATACTGGAGTGCGTCGATCTCCGCTTCCGTCAGCAGGCTCCCGTAGTTCTGGGGCATCAGGCCTGCCTCAAAACCCGGCGCAATGCGGCGATCCGGCAGGAGGATCGACTCCCGGACATGGGTCGGGTCGGCGGTCGTGGCGGTCAGGTCCAGGTTGGGGGCGGATTTTCCGCCAGCCCCTTCCCGGACATGGCATTCAATGCACCCCTTTTCCGTGAACGTCTTCCGGCCGAGTTCGATCAGCATGAGATCGTTCGTATCGGAAAAATCCCCGGCGGACCTTATGACGGGCGCCGGAGCACATCCCGCAAATGCGGCCAGACAAGCCAGAAAACAAACCAGATTCAGGCCCCGCATCTGCTTCAGAAACCGATCTGGAATGCCCGCCACGGGCCGAAGATTCCGGACGGTGACGGGATATTGTATTCGCCGGTGATTTTGCGCGTCCGGACATCAATGACGACGAAACGGTTGTCCTCGTTGGCGCTGGCATAGACCTCGTCGCCCCGAGGGCTGAACGACAGGTGGAATATCTTGCGGCCGGCCTCAACGGTTCCGGTGGATTTCCCGGTCTCGATGTCGATGATCTCGATGAACCGGTCGTCGTCTTCGCCAGAAAAAGTCACCCAGAGCTCCCGCCCGGCTGGCGACATGAGGGCGTACACCGGATTGCCAAGGACCGGGATCGACTTCCGGTAGGCCCAGGTTTTCCGGTCGAGTACAGCAATCCGTTTCTCACCGACGATCGGAATGTAGGCTTCGTCGCCGGAAGAGGCCCACATTGCCATGTGGGGCATCTTCACCGGGCGGGTCCGCTCCTGCTCAGATGCCAAATCGCGCACCGAGATTTCCCGGGCCTCCTTCTCCGGGTGCCACAGGTCAACCAGCGACAGACGGTCGCTTTCAAAATGGCCCGCCACGTAGAACCGGCCCTCGGAGGTCAGGAAGGCGTCAAACGGGTTCACCGCCTGGGTCTTCCACTTTCGCTCGACCGGAAAGTCCGGTGACGATGCGTCGATCATCCAGATTTCATTCCCGTCCATGAGGCCACATACAAAACGGTTTCCGTCAGTGTCCACGAGGCCTGTCACGCGGGAGCGTATTTCACGGCCGTCCAGAGTGGTGACAGCGGGAATCCGGGCGAGGATATCCATGCTCACCGCGTCCACGATCGTGATTCCACCGGGCTTGTATTCGGCAACCGCCAGGAACCGGCCGTCCTGGGAGATGGCGAGCCCGATGGAGTTGTCTGAGGTTTTCACCTGGATATCGGCCGCAAGTGTTTCCAGGTCGATACGGGATAGGAGCCCGTTCCGGGTCGCCACGTATCCCCAGCGGAGATCCCGCGAAAACACCATCGTCGCATGGCGCATGTTGCCGAGTCCGGAGACTTTCACCGGGAGAATCTTCCGGCTGGCAGAGTCGTAGACGGAAAGGGACTCCGTCTCGCGCTGGACGATGAAAATCCGTCCGCCGACACCCGTGGCGCGGGCCGCGCAGGCCTGGACCACGAGAAGGACTGAAAGTGCCAGCAGTCTCACGCAGATGCTTCGCACGGCACGACCCCGCTGATTTCGGCTTCGGTAAGGTAGCAGGACGGGTCCGGGCTCCAGAGCCCGCCCCCGGAGGCGAGTGCCCGTTCCCGGTGCGAGCCCCGGCAGGCATTCTTGAACCGGCAGTCGCGGCAGCGGCCCTCCAGCTTTTCCACCCGGGATTTCAGCTCGGCGACCAGCGGGTGGTTCAGGATTTCGAGAATTTTCTTGTGGCGGACGTTGCCGAGGCAGGCTTCCGTCCAGAACTGGTCCGGGTGCACGTTGCCGCGGTTGTCGATATTGAGGACCTTCTCGCCCGCCGAGTTACCACCCCGAGCCTCCAGCCGCTTCAGCACCCGCCTGGCGGCCAGTTCCCCATACCGCTCGTGGATGTGGAAATAGAGGAACGCCCCGTCCACGTCGTTGCCGCCGGTAACAATGCGGGTGGGTGCCCCTTCGTCCAGGAGCCGCTCGGCCGTCTCGAAAAGCCTCTTGACGAGAACCCGGTTTTCGTCCGCACCGAGATCATACGAATGGTCATCTTTTGCCCGGCCTGAATAGACGAGATGCGAGACGTAGAACCGGGGAACCCGGTGACGGATGGCTTCGGCCATGAGATCGTCGATCTGTCCGGCGTTCTGGCGTGAGACGGTCATCCGGATGCCGACCTTCATCCCCGCCGCGAGGCTCGCATCAACTCCCCGGAAAGCCCGCTCGTAGCCGTGCTCCATCCCCCGGTACCGGTCGTTGAACTCCTGCGTGCCGTCGATGCTGATGCCGACATACTCATTTCCCGCAGCCGCCAGTTCACGGGCAGCCTCCGGGGTGATCATGACGCCGTTGGAGGAAAGCTGCGGCCGGTGACCGATCTCTTTCGCGTAACGGATCAGCGGAATCAGGTCCCGGCGGAGCATTGGCTCGCCACCGGAGAAGATGACGGCCATCGCATTGACCGTCTTCAGATCGTCGAGAAGGCGGCAGCCCTCCTCGAAGCTCAGATCCTGGTCATCGGGCTTCGTAATGGCGGCCGCGTAGCAGTGCGGACAGTGCATGTTGCAGTGCTTGCAGATGTTCCAGACGAAAACAGGCCCCAGACCGCTGACATAGCGCCCCTGCCCCGCACCTCCGGGTGCGGTTTCCCGGGAGGCTCCCCGCGCATATTCAATGAGATCGCTGACCATCAGCATACGTACACTACTTAACCCTGCGCGAGAACCATATTTATGACTCCGCTCATACAAATGCCTTTTCAGTATCAGGCAGTGCAGGTCAGCGTGGCGTAGATCTTCGCGAGACGCTCCGGAAGACTCTCGGGATCGTCGTGGACCGCCCAGTCCCGGCCGAACATGGCCGGCAGGTGGTTTCTGGCCTCGTCGCCAAGGGCGAGACAGAACGGACGGATGCCGTTGCGGCGGGCCTCGCGGACCGCCTGCCGCACATCGGCCACGGCATAGGCACCATCGTACCCGTCATCATCCTGCGGACGTCCGTCCGAGAAAACCAGCATCAGGCGCTGGGCCGTCCGCTGGCCCTTCATCTGGGCCGTGGAATGGCGGATCGCGGCTCCGATCCGCGTGAAGCGGCCGGGTCCGGCGGCGCCGAACCGCTCAAGGACCACAGGTGTCCACGGCTCTGTGAACGACTTGATCCGTCCGATCCGCACCCCGTCCCGGCCCTGTCCCGAAAAGCCGTAGACAGCGAACGGGTCGCCGAGCTGTCCCAGGGCACTGGCAAACATGGCCGATGACTCCTGGCCCAGCTCGAAGGCCCGGCACCGGCCCACCCACCGTTCCGTGGACGCACTCCAGTCGATCAGGAGCGTCACCGACACTGACCGTTCCCTGAGCACTTTCCGCTCGTAGATCCGGTCATCCGGCGTGTGTCCGGCAATGAGATCGCAGCGGGAACGCACATAGGCGTCCAGATCGACATCATCGCCATAGGGTTCCCGGTTCAGCCGCCGCGGAAGCGGCATCAGCGCCAGAAGTATCCTCTCGATTTCCCGCTGCGTCGCGCGCCGCTGGGCAAGCCGTTCCGCCCAGATCCGGTTGCTCTGCTCCGCATCCAGCTCCGTTTCCGTCACGCAGCAGTATTTCTGCCGGTAAGTGGTCGTGGCTGCGTCCCATTCGTCGTAAAGAAACCGTTTGGGGGCGAGTTCACGACGGTCTTCCGGCCGCGTGTTCCCGGCCGACACCGACCTTCCGGCTGTGGTCGCATCCGGGTCAGTCATGGGCGACAGCGGCGCGTTTCCGGCATCAGAGGGATGGGCCTCGTTTTCGGTGTCCTGCCGTTTTCCCGCAGCGAACGGCCGTGTGCCATACTCGAACTGCATGGCATGCACGACGTTGAGCGGCTGCTTCATGGACTTCGGGTCCGCCCGCTTGCCCCGCCGGAACAGCACCGGCGGGTCTTTCTTTTCACCGGCCTCGCCTTCCGCAGGGGCCGCCGGCTCCACCGGCAGCGGCGGGCGGTCCTCCACCGACATCTCGATCACATCCAGGGAATGGTAAAGGCGCCGCTCGCCGCCCTCGTATTTTTTCAGGCGGCTGCGGAGCCCGAATATCCCCGGCAGCTCCTCGCCCAGGTAATGGTCTATCCGCCGGTCACGGATATCCCCCGGCGGCAGCCGCCCGGTCTCGTTCCATGCATGAATCGTGGCGAGCTGGAACCGGTGCCATTCCAGCCGGTCGTCCCCGGGGATCCCCCGCGATTCCTTGACCGGCAGCCCGGCCATGTGCACGGCCCCGTCCGCAGCGGAAACCGAGACGGCATTTCCCTGCACCAGCATCACATGGGGGCCGAGCAGGGCCCGTGCGAGAACCGTCAGGTGCTGAAGTATCTCATGATCATGATTCTCCGCCTCATTGATGACCCGTGCGGCTTCTTTGATTTCAGCCAGTTCGCGGTAGTAGAGGAGGAATCCGACAAACGCGAACGCGAACAGGCCGATGAATGCCCACGCGCTGTAGTTCATCGCCCTAGCCGTCCTGTTCGGGGAACGACATCGCCGCGAGTGTCCGGATGGACTCGATCAGCTGGGATTCCTCCGTCAGCGGAACCCCCAGTGCGGCGATGGCGGCCTCCACCGGCTTCGTTCCAGCCTTGATGAGGTTGGCCGCATGGACGAGGGTGCGTGTCCCCGGTATTTCCTCAAGCCCCTGTTCCCGGAGTGGCCTGATCTTGCGGGCCAGCCTGACGAGACGGTGCGAGGTCTGCGGATCTATTCCGGTCTCGTGGCAGAGGATCTTCTCTTCCAGCTCGGGCTCGGGCCAGGTCAGATCGACACCGACAAACCGCTGCCGGGTCGAAGGTTTCAGGGTCTTGAGCGGGCTCTGGTAGCCGGGATTGAAACTCATGACGAGCATGAAGGTCGGCGGCGCGGAGATCTCCTCCCCGGTCCGCTCGATGAAAAGGGTGCGGCGGTCATCGGTGAGCGGATGGATGACCACTACCGTGTCCTTGCGGGCCTCAATCACCTCGTCGAGATAGCAGATCGCGCCCTTGCGGACGGCCCGCGTCAGCGGACCGTCCACCCAGACCGTTTCGCCCCCCTGGATGAGATGGCGGCCGACAAGGTCGGCCGCGGTGAGGTCATCGTGGCAGGGAACGGTGATGACCGGGACACCAAGCCGGGCGGCCATGTGCTGGACAAACCGGGTTTTCCCGCAGCCGGTAGGGCCCTTCAGCATCACCGGAACGTTCCGGCTGAACGCGGACTGGAAGACTTCCACCTCGCGCCCGGTCGGAACATAGTAGGGAAGCTTGGTGACCTCACCTTCCTGCTTCGCTGTTGCGGTCTCTTTTTCCATTCAGAGCGACCCTTTCTTCTCAGCCGCCGGCCGCCGTAGCTACCTTGCTGGCGGTTGCCTCGCCGGCACCCACTTTCTGCGGGGCGAAGAAATCAATGATGAACATGACAGCCCCCACGGTGAACAGGAGCCCGAACAACAGCCAGAGCTGGTAGGAAAGGTCCATGGTTCCATACTCCTGGACCGTGATGTACGGAACGCCGTTCAGCCGTTCATACACCGTCTGGACAATCCCGGCGATCATCGCGGCGGTGGAGAGACCAATCATCGAAAGCACCATGATCCAGAAGGATTTAACGTTGCGGCTCTGGCACCATTCCTCCGCCTCGATCCCGTTCCGGATCGGCAGCATGTAGGAGAAGAACGCCAGGTTGATCATCGCGTAGGCGCCGAAGAACGCATAGTGGCCGTGCGATGCCGTCACATGGGTTCCGTGGGTGTAGGAGTTGATACCCGGAAGCGTCTGGGCGAACCCGATCAGGATTCCGATGGTCGCCATGATAGTGCAACCGATGGTCCACAGCATCGCCGCGCTGTTCGGGTGCTCCCGCTTGGATTTCTGCCTCGCATAGACAGCGTAAATAATCATCGCGACGAAGGCGAGCGGTTCCAGCGCGCTGAAGAAAGCGCCCACGAACAGCCAGTATTGCGGGGTTCCGATCCAGTAGTAGTGGTGGCCGATACCCAGGATTCCCGTGAAGAACGTGAGGGAGACGACCACATACAGCCACTTCTCCATCACTTCGCGGTCAACACCGGTCATCTTGATCAGCATGAAGGCCAGCATGGAGCCCATGATGAGCTCCCACACGCCCTCAACCCAGAGGTGGATGGTCCACCACCAGTAGAAAGACTGCATGGCCTCGTTACGGAAGAAGAGGTTTCCGGGAAAATAGAGCAGGGCCATCAGCACGAGGCCGAGAAGCAGGACCATCTCGACGCTGGTCCGCCGCTGGCCTTTCCACACGGTCATGATCGTGTTGTACAGGAACATGAGCACGACGATCACGACAGCCACGTCCAGATAGGTCGGCAGTTCCAGGAACTCGCGGCCCTGCCAGTGGTGGAAGAAGATGTAGCCGATGAGTCCCACGACACCACCGCCGACAAACGCGGCCAGCGTAATCATGGCGAGCTTTGGCGAATACAGCTCCCGCTGGGACTCCTCGGAGACGATGTGATAGGTCGCCCCGAAGAAGCCGATCAGCAGCCAGACCACCAAAAGATTGATGTGACAGGTCCGGACGACGTGGAAATCCAGCAGCTGGTTCGACTGGAAATCCCCGGACACATAGTGAAGCACTGACAGCAGCCCGAAGACGAGCTGCAGCGCGAAGAGAAGCAGTGCGATACCGAAGTGCCACCTGACGACTTTGTTGGTTTCCGGATACATATTTTTAATCCCTTTCCTCTAGATACCGGTGGATACGGCGGACAACACCGCCCGTCACTGGCCCCCGCCGAACAGGTCGTCCCCTGACGACGGTGCATCTTCCACTTTGGGCGGAGTCGCGAGTGTGATCTTCGGCAGCGGCCCTCTGGGGTTGCCGTGCTTGATGCCACCCGATTTCTCGTTCATGTATTCCAGATATTTCAGGATCAGTTCCGTATCCTCGTCGTTGACCCCGAAATCCGGCATCTTGGTCAGCGGATAATCGGCCGCCGGCACCTGGATTTCCTGCTTGATCCATTCACGCGGCAGACGGCTCGCAACGTGAGTAAGGTCCGGGCCAGTCGGGGTCTTGCTCATTCTGCCGTTCGCCCCGTGACATTCGCGGCAGCCGAGAGACTCGAACAGCGCCTCGCCTCTTGCCTCGTCAGTGTTGGGCGGTATCGGCACACCCCGCGGCCAGCTGTCCTCCGGCGGCCAGTTGTTCCGGTTGATGCCGTTCAGGAACCTGAGGAACTCGATCATGTCGGCGATCTCTTCGTCCGTCATCTTGAGATGCGGCATTTTCCGGCGTCCGACGGCGTTCTCCGGCGGACCCCAGTAGGCCGTCTGCGGATCCTTGAGCATGTGCTCGATCCAGCCGGAGCCCATGCGCTGGTATACCACCGTCAGGTCGGGAGCGTAGTAGGCGCCCTCGCCAAGACGTCCGTGGCAGTTCACGCAGTTGTATTTTTCCCACACGTCCTTGCCCCTCACGGCTGCTTCCGTAAGGTTCTCGGCCTCAGACGTTCGTTCCGCCGCCACGTTGTGGAAATCCACCGTGAGGACAGTGAGCGCTACCGCGCAGCCAATGCTACCGAGCACAAAAATGTTCCTGGATGCTGTTCGGGACAACGCCATAATCCCATGACCTCCCCTGCCCGCGAAAATCCGGGCCTCGTCTCGACCCCTCCGCAGGTGCCACCTGACGATGCCTGATGCCGAATTTCAGCCGTATGATGAGTATCATTACCAAACAATCTTTATGACTACAACACTATTCAGTGTCAGGTTCGAGACAGACAGACAGACGGGAAGGCTGTATTTGAGATATGATTCG
>CAZSFB010000063.1:0-1824 GCA_964606035.1 uncultured bacterium
ATTCCCACCGAGGAAGGACTCCGGGTATTCGTCCGCGACCTGATGGAGCCTGCCGCCGTTGAATCCCGGGACATTGAGTTGATTGAGTCGGGCCTTGCCGATGCAGGCAGCTTCCGGGAGTTTCTCCCGCAGGGGTCCAGACTCGCCGCCCTTTTTTCAAAAAAGGCGGGCGTGGTGCTTGCGCCCGCCGCCACGGCCGAACGGTTAAGCCGGTTCGAGTTCCTTCGTCTCAGGCGGAACGAGGTTGTGGCGATTCTCGTGACCGAGAGCGGAGACGTTCGTCACCGGCTGTTAATCCCTGCTGAGGAGCACAGCCCGGCAGAGATCGAACGGTACAACAACTTCCTCAACTCGATCCTTCATGGTCTCACGCTGGCGGAACTGCGCGACCGCGTGGAACAGGAACTGAAGAAGGCACGGGACGATTATGACCGTCTGCGCACGGATGCCCTGACCCTGGCCGGGCAGACGCTTTCCGAGGTCGATACCGGCAGCACGGCAGGTCAGGTGATCGTGGAAGGGCTCCGGAGTATGCTCGCTTCGCCGGAGCTTGCGGGTGACGGGGCCCATATCCGGTCGGCCCTTGAGCTAATGGAGGAGCGCGAGAAACTCGCCCGGCTTCTGGACCGGGTGATGCGCTCGACTGGCGGCCGTACGACGGCACTCATCGGATCAGAGACCGGTATTTCGGCCTTTCCTGCGGCCCTTGTGGTCTCCGGCTACGGGTCCGAGGGCGGCGAACCGCTCGGCATGATCGGGGTGATCGGTACCCCGCGCATGGACTACGAGCGGATTGTCCCGATCGTCGGCTATCTGGCTGCCCGCCTGTCGCGGGCAGCTGGCGAGGCCGGGTTGGCCTGATCCTGGTACATCGGTTAATAGGATAGGAACATCCGAAAGGCGGAAGAGCAACGAGTGTCGAAGCCTGTTGATCCTGAACAGCTGATGCGGGAAGCGCTGGAAAGTGTCGAGCGGATCAGCCGCGAGCATGGGGGCGGCCAGGGTGCCACCGATGCCGCTCCGGCAGCCGGAGGCGGCGGAGTGGAGCTGGATATTGATTCCCCTGCCGGTGATCCTGTGGATCCGGCCCAGGCCTCCGCCATGGGCGTCCAGATCGAGGCCCTTGCGAAAGAAGTGGAGTCGCTCCAGGGCCAGCTCCGGGAGTCGGAAGAGAAATACAAGCGGGCACTGGCGGACCAGGAGAATTTCCGGAAACGGACCCAGAAGGAACGGCTCGACATCATCCGGTTCGGGCATGAGAAATTTGCGGGCGAAGTACTCCAGGTGCTGGACAATTTCCAGCGGGCGCTCTCGCACACACAGGGGCTTCCGCAAGACCCGGCCGTGGAGCAATTTGTTACCGGAATCCGGATGACCGCCACCCTGTTTGAGCAGGCGATCGAAAAATACGGTATCAAGCCGGTTTCGGGAATCGGCGCAGCTTTCGATCCGGCGATCCACCAGGCCATGCAGCAGATCGAGCGGGGGGACGTACCCCCCGGGCAGGTGGTTGATTTGTATCAAAAAGGATACATGATCTACGAAAGGTTGTTGAGACCCGCTTTGGTGGGTGTTTCGCGAGCCCCGGCGGCAGTGCCGGAACCAGATGCCATGCCTGCGGGTGGTGCAAGCGCCAGCGGACAGGTTTCACCGGATTCGGAATCCGGAAATGGCTCTGGGGAAGCCAACTGATCGGCCTCGGGCCGGGAACTGGACAGGAAACGCCTGATGGGCGAAAAAGTCATAGGTATCGATCTCGGGACGACGAACAGCTGCATGGCCGTCATGGAAGGCGGCGAGCCCGTCGTCATCCCCAACGCCGAA
>CAZSFB010000063.1:1834-10554 GCA_964606035.1 uncultured bacterium
GGCTCTGGCCCGGTCGTGATTGCGAATTCCGAGGGAGCGCGCACTACCCCGTCCATCGTCGGGTTTACCGAGTCGGGCGAGCGGCTGGTGGGTCAGGTGGCCAAGCGCCAGGCGGTGACCAACTCCGAGCACACGATCTTCGTCTCCAAGCGGCTCATCGGACGGCGTTTCAACGATGTCGAGGTGCAGAAGACCAAGGAGATCGTGCCGTTCAAGATCGTGGAGCATGAAAACGGCGATGCATGGGTCGAGGCCCGCGGGCGTTCCTACGCGCCGGCGGAGATTTCCGCCATGGTGCTCCAGAAAATGAAATCAACGGCCGAGGACTACCTTGGTGAGGAGATCACCAAGGCGGTCATCACCTGCCCGGCCTACTTCAATGACGCCCAGCGGCAGGCGACCAAGGATGCCGGCAAGATTTCCGGCCTCGACGTCCTTCGCGTCATCAACGAGCCCACGGCGGCGGCACTGGCTTACGGCCTGGACAAGAAGGGGGTCGAGGAGAAGGTCGCCGTGTTCGACCTTGGCGGCGGTACGTTCGATATCTCGATCCTCGAGCTCTCTGAAGGTGTGTTCAACGTGAAGGCCACCAATGGCGACACCTTCCTGGGTGGCGAGGACTTCGACCTCCGGATCATCGACTGGCTGATCGCGAAGTTCCAGAAAGACACTAATGTTGACCTCCGCAAGGACCGCATGTCGCTCCAGCGGCTGTCGGAAGCCGCCGAAAAGGCCAAGCACGAACTGTCCACCGCCAACGAGGCGATCATCAACCTGCCATTTATCTGCGCCGATGCCACCGGGCCCAAGCACCTGAACTACACCCTGGAGCGCGGCGAGTATGAGAAGATGGTCAGTGATCTCATCGACCGTCTGGTGCCTCCATGCGAGATGGCGATGAAGGACGCGGGGCTGAAGGCCGCCGAGATTGACACAGTGCTGCTCGTGGGCGGCATGACCCGCATGCCCAAGGTGCAGGCCAAGGTGAAGGAAATCTTCGGCAAGGAGCCGAACCGCAGCGTGAATCCCGACGAGGCGGTGGCCGTGGGTGCCGCGATCCAGGGCGCCGTGCTGACCGGGGCGGTAAAGGACGTGCTGCTCCTCGACGTGACGCCGCTGTCGCTCGGTGTCGAGACCGCAGGTGGCGTCTTCACCAAGATTATCGACAAGAACACCACCGTGCCGACAAAAAAGGGCCAGGTGTTCTCCACGGCGCAGGATAACCAGCCCGTCGTCACGGTGAAGGTGTTCCAGGGTGAACGCCCGCTCGCCGCCGACAACAAGCTGCTGGGCAACTTTGAGCTGGTGGGTATCCCGCCCGCTCCCCGCGGGGTGCCGCAGATCGAGGTCGCCTTCGACATCGACGCCAACGGCATCGTCCATGTGGCGGCGACCGATCTCGGCACCGGCAAGAAGCAGTCGATCCGGATCACGGCGGCCTCTGGACTCTCCGGTGATGAAGTGGACCGGCTGGTCAAGGAAGCCGAGAGCGCCAAGAAGAGTGATGAGGACCGGGTAAAGTTCGTCGAGCTCAAGAACGAGGCGGATGGTCTGCTCTACCAGGCGGAAAAACTCGTGCAGGAGGCCGGCGACGTTATCAATGCCGCAGATGCCCAGCACCTGAAGGACCTGATCGCGCAGCTCCAGGCCGCCCGGGATAACGGCGACGCCATGAAACTGAAGAATGCCTTCGAGGCCCTGCAGACGGCCTCCCACAAGGTGACCGAAGCCCTCTACGAAGCGGTTTCCAAAAACAGCTGAAAAGCGGTTCTGAGATGGAAAAACTGGCGTCGAAACGGCAGGTTAGCCGTTTTTTCCCTTCCAGGACCCCCTTGACCCGGCCCGGAGAATGGTTTGATTGTTCCCGCCCCCTGGTGGCGGCCGGTATGGCCGCGTCTGCCGGGGCGAAACGGCGGATATAACCGATGAGCAAACGGGACTGTTACGAGGTGCTGGGAGTGGCCAAGGGTGCCAGCGATGCTGACATCAAAAGTGCCTACCGGAAACTCGCCCTCAAATACCATCCCGACAAGAACCCTGGTGACAAGGCCGCTGAAGAGAAATTCAAAGAGATCCAGGAGGCCTACGCGATCCTCTCGGATGCCGAAAAAAGGGCCCAGTACGACCAGTTTGGTCACGCCGCCTTCGAGCGTGGCATGGGCGGTGGTCCCGGCGGCGGGGGTTTCGACTACCGGGCTGGCGGATTCAACGACATCTTTGGGGACATCTTTGGGGACCTGTTCGGCGGTGGACAGGGCCGCGGCCGCCAGCAGCAGCGAGTACGGCGAGGCCAGGACCTGCGCTACCGGATGTCGATTCCGTTCGAGAAGGCAGCATTCGGCGGCACGGAGACGATCGAGATTCCGCGGGCCGTCAGCTGTGAAGCATGTAACGGCTCCGGTGCAAAGCCAGGTACGAGCCCGGAAACCTGCCCATCCTGCCACGGTGCGGGACAGCTCCGCTTCCAGCAGGGTTTTTTCACGATGCAGCGCACCTGCACGGCCTGTGGCGGCGAGGGGCAGGTCATCAAGGACAAATGCAGCAAGTGCCACGGCCACGGCATGATACAGATCCGGCGCAAGCTGGAGGTGAAGATTCCAGCTGGCGTCGATACCGGCACCCACCTGAAGCTCTCCGGTGAAGGGGATCTGCCGCCGGGCAAGGGTGGCTATCCGGGCGACCTTTATGTCGTTCTGGAGGTTCAGCCGCATCCGGAGTTTGAGCGTGACGGATTCGATCTTCATCTGCACCGCCGAATTACCTTCCCTATGGCGGCGATGGGCGGAACGATCGAGGTGCCGACACTTGAAGGAAAGGCGGAGCTGAAGGTTCCGGCCGGTTCCGTTTCCGGACAGATGTTCCGCCTGAAGGGCAAGGGACTTCCGCGTCTCAATGAGTACGGCAAGGGCGACCTCATGGTCACGGTCGAGATCGAGGTGCCGAAAAAACTCAGTTCCCGCCAGAAGAAGGCCCTGAAAGAGTTCGCCGAGGCCAGTGGTGAAGCGGTGGACGAGGACAGCGGGGTATTCGGCAGCTCCAGAAGCTGATTCACCAGTTACCGTCCTGAACTCATCCGTCTGAAGCGGCATTGGGCCGCCGGACAGGGTATGTTAGCCTGTCGATGAAACGGGGCGGGCATCATCTCGTGCGGCATCGAAGATTCCGGAGCCATTTCTTCATTGCGGTCATCCTGCTGGGGACCATCGGGACGGCTGCCGCCCGCTGGCGTTACTACGACGACCATGGCCACCCCCACGAGGTGGATACCGAGAGCCAGGTGCCGGGAAAATACCGGCGGCAGGCGGTTGACCTGGATCCGGACCCTCTTCCTGAAACTGCCGCCAGGTCACAAAACTCGCCGGGCGGGTTACCCGGAGTAGTATCGAAATCCGGAGACCAGTTCGAGAAGGTCCTCCCGTTCAGCCTTCCGAGGCTTCCAACGCCGTCAGAAATATTTGCCGTGCGGATGGCGGCGAAGACGCCAGAAGTGTCTGGGCCGCTGCTGGAAACGCGGTATCAGGTTGGAGCGAACACCTGGACCTCCGGCGCAGTTGTGGCGGGTCTTTTTCTGGGGGGTCTCGCCTTTTTCCTGGTGGAGCGGTTCAGCCGGACCAGTCCTGTGTTCAAGGTGGCGGTGATCGGCATTGCAACGGCGCTGATCGTTGCGGACCTGGCTATCAGCGCATACGCCAGCCGGCTGGAGAGTGCCGTCGCGCTGTTTAACGTATCCCGGAAACTGAGGGGCGGCGTGATCAGTGTTTCCAGTGTTGCGCCCCCCGGTAGCGGTAACGGTGGAATAATATCCGGCTCCGGGGACGTTCCGGTTGCCGGCGAGGCAGTTAAAGGGCCTGGTGGAAGCCAGGGGCGCAGACCCGGGCAGTGGGATTTTCAGGAAGTGCTCCGGACCCTGCAGGAACAGCTTGAGGCGAGCACCACAAACCGGGCAGGGCCGGCAGATATTCCCGCCAGATGACGGGTAACTGCAAGCAGAACGGTTCCAGCCAGAATCGTATAGTTTGACCCTCTGACGGGATTGTCAGTGTAACTCCGGGGCGGTTTTCTCGTTGGTCCCTGATGGAAAACGGGCTACCGTCGGCCGGGTCCCAAGGGGACCTTTGGAGGCGGATCCGATCGATGGCAAAACGGATGAAGACAGTCAGGGAAGAAACCACCTACGCCGCAAAGCGGCAGAACCTGGATGACCTCGCCCGCGAGGTGGAGGCCGGCGGCGGCGAGAAGGCCGCGAAGCGGCAGCATGACCGGGGCAAGCTCCTGGCGATGGAGCGTGTGGAGTTGCTGTTCGATGGCGGCACCTTCCAGGAGATGAACAAGTACATGGCATCGCTGCGCGAGATCCCGCGTGCCGGTGTGCTTACCGGCTGGGGCATGATCGACGGGCGGCCGGCGGTGGTGATCGCCAACCTGAACGACGTGAAAGCGGGTGCCTGGTATCCGGAGACGATCCAGAAGATCCTGAAGGCCCAGGACTACGCCCACCACCAGCGGATTCCCACCATCTTTCTTGTGGACTGCGCCGGGGCTTTTCTGCCCGAACAGGACCAGGTGTTCCCAGACCACAACCACGCCGGCGACATCTTCAACCGCATGTCACTCTATTCCGGGATCTTCCCGCAGGTGGCCGGGGTGTTTGGCCCTTGTGTCGCGGGCGGCGGCTACGTCCCCGGACTCGCCGATTTCGCGCCGTTCGTGAAGGAGCGGTCGTCGGCCTTTCTGGCCGGGCCGAAGCTCGCGAAGGCAGCCGTTGGCGAGGAGATCAGCGAGCAGGACCTGGGTGGATCGAAGGTCCACTGTGAAATTTCCGGCGTCGGCGATCTGGAAATCGAAAGCGACGAGGCCTGTATCGGGTCGATCCGGAAATTTCTTTCCTACCTGCCGACCAATTTTACCCTTCCGGCTCCGGCCCGGGAGGCAACTGACGACCCGCAGCGCCTGTCACCCGAAATTGCCAGCGTGGTGCCGGAGGATTCCCGCAAGGTCTACGACATGCGGAAGGTGATTGCAGCGGCAATGGACCGTGACAGCTTTTTTGAGCTCCGCCCGCGGTATGCCCGCCAGATGCTTACCGGATTCGCGCGGCTTGGCGGACTGCCGGTCGGCATCGTCGCCAACCAGCCGAACTTCTACGGCGGCGTGATCGATACCGCCGCTGCCGACAAAGCTGCCTGGTTCATCTCGCTTTGTGACGCCTTCAATGTCCCGCTCATTTTCTTCCAGGATGTGCCGGGTTTCATGGTGGGATCGAAGGCCGAGCATCGCGCCATCATCCATGCGGGTGCCCGGATGATCCAGAATCTCGCCCGCGCCACCGTGCCGAAGTTTTCCGTGATTGTCCGGAAGGCGTACGGCGCAGGCTATTACGCCATGTGTGGAGTCGCCTTCGGCCCCCGGCGGACCTTTGCGCTGCCGTGGGCAGAGATTGCCGTCATGGCCTCGTCGCAGGTAGGACAGGTGGTTTTCGGAGAGAAACTCGCCGGGGCCACGGGCGACGACCGGGCGAAAATCGGGCAGGAAATGGCGGAGGTGGTGGAGCGCCACGACCGGACCGTCACCGTCGAATACGCGGCCTCAAAGGGATGGGTGGACGAGATCCTGCTCCCCGAGTGCCTCAGGCCTCGTCTCGCCGCCGAACTGGTCCTTGCGCTCAAGGCCCCGGTGGTGGTCCGCGAGGGGAAACGGCCCGTGACACTGGTATGAAGAAAAATGGACTCCGCTCCGCCACAAGGCTGTGGCTAGGTGCTCTCATGGTGGCTCTTGGCGCCGGGCCCGCCCGGGCGCTCCCGAAACCTGTCTTTGACATCACCGAGCATCACACAAAGGGGGAGGTCCGGAACATTCTCTATGGTGATATCAATGGCGACGGGTTCACCGACATTGTCTCCATCTCAAATGTCGTGTCGGATATGCGGAATACGCTGACACGGTGGGTAAATGTGTTCATGGGCTCGGTGTCGGGCCGGTACGCACAGAAGGCCGATCAGGTATTCGAGGTCCCCGCCGATGCAGTTGTTGTGGATCTGGGCGAGGTGGATCTGTCGTCAAAGGGTATTGAGCTGGTGTTCGCCACTGCCACGGGCGTCATTTATCACGCCTGGCAGGGGGACAAACTTGCGGAAACGCCGAAAAGGCTTTTCGACGAGGAGACTATTTTCCAGCTTGTGGATGAGTCGCTCGCCGTTTCGTGGGACTTCGTGAAGGACTGGAACGGCGATGGCCGGGAGGATGTGCTGGTACCGGGATTCAGGCGTACCGCACTGTGGATACATGAAGCCGAGAAGGGCTGGAGCCGCCTTCAGTACCTCCAGATGCCGTTTCGGACGCTCTGGGGCTCCCACTGGGAAAACGATGTCATCATCAACCGTGTGTCACAGCTTGCGCTCAGGAGCTCAATCGACGTTCCTGAAATCGTCTCCGGCGACATCACCGGTGATGGCATGCCGGATCTGGTCTCCATCCGCTTCGACTGGATGTCGGTGTTCAGAGGCCTTGGTGGCGGCCGCTATGCGGAGACGCCGGAAGAGATTGACCTTGGCCTGTTCAAGTTCACGAACATTCTGAAATATTCGCGGCTGCAGGCGGTGACGCGGCTGTTTCTTGCCGACTTCAACAGGGACGGTGTGCTTGACGCCCTGACCACCCGGCTCAAGATCACGAACCTGGCCCGGTTCGAGGTGGGCATGGAAACCTCCGTCTTTTTCAACAATGGGAAAGGAAAGTTCTCCAAGCAGCCTGACCGGACCTGGGTGACGAGCGGGTTCTCCGAGACCGCCCGGATCGGGGATTTCAACGGCGACGGCTATCCGGACGTGGTGATCCAGTATTTCCCGTTCGGATTCACTCAGATCATCCGGTTCCTTACGGTGGGGTCGCTGGCCATCCGTTATGACTATTTCCACTTCGACAAGGCCAGGGGGACTTTCCCGGAGAAGGCTTCCACGAGCGACAGCTGGAGCTTTTCCTTCGCGACGAAGGAGACGAACTCCTCCTTCGGGGCGAGCTATATCCTCGACGCCGACTTCAACGGGGACGGCCGCCGGGATTTCCTGCAGGGTCGTGGACCGGAAGAACTCACTGTCGCGCTTTCGACGCCGTCGAAATACGGTGCGGAGTCGTTCAGTTACCGCGTCCCCTGCTCGTTCTTTACTTTTATGCGGGACCTTAACGGCGACTCCAGGGATGATATCATTATCCGTTACGAGAACATGCCCGCCAAAAACCACATCTTCACGATCATGACCTCGGTGTCTCCTGAGGTGAAACCGGCGCGATGAGCCGGGGGCCGGTGCACGTCCGGCTGGCGGTTTTCGCTGGCGGTGTGGCACTGGCATGGCTCCTCGCCACCTGTTCCCGGGAGGATTTAGACAGCCTCAGGCGGTTTGCGGGTTTCGAAGTCCCCGGTGAGGACCACCTGGGGGAGGCCCCTCCCGGACCTCCTCCCGCTCAGCATCCGCCGGGGAAAGTCCTGGTTGCGGAAGAAGAACCTCCTCAGGCTACAGGTGGCGGGGGGGAAGAGCCGGAACCGGACAGATCTGGTGCAGTTGTCGAGGGCGAACTCGCCGGGATGCTTGCCACGTTCGATCTTGGTGAACCGGTGGAGATCCACTTTCCCCGGAACCCTGACAGTGGAAGGCCGGAGACAGTCTACGAATTTTCCCGCCAGCCCGGTGGCGGTGACGAGATCCTGGACGGCCTGGTCCGGAAACTGATCCATTCAAGCCGTCGCCGCGACTTCGACGGGTCCTACCGGATACTGGACGAGATGGAGCAGGGATTTCCGTCTGAAGAACGGGTGCTGAGGCAGGTGCGGGCCTACACAATGTTCTATGAGGCCCAGTACCGTTTTCACCGGCTCCGTGACATGTCGGGCACTATAGATGTCTGTGAACGGCTGGATGCACTGGCACCGGAGTTCTTTGATCATCTGAGGCTATGGGGCATGGCGTCCTATCTCATGGGTGATGGCTATTCGACGGTGAAGCATCTGGAGGAGTATATCCGCCGGGGCGGAAGTCCGGACGGACTCGGTGCGGCGTTGGCACAGGTTTATCACGGGCAAAACGAGGATAATCTCGCGATAAAGCATCTGAAGGATCATCTCTCACGCCACCCGGAGGATGGAAAGGCGGTCCAGCTTCTTGCACGGATATCGTCCGAGCAGGTGGTCACCGAGGGATACTCCGACCGGGAGAGCGCGCATTTCCGGGTGGAGTTCGATGGCACCGAAAATCTCGCGGCTGCCTACCAGCTTCTGAATGTCATGGAGATGGCCTACCGGGATGTGGGACGCGCGCTGGACTACCACCCTCCGGGAAAGACTGCGCTCATCCTTTTTTCGGAAGGTTCCTACCGGCAGCTCGCAGCTCGCGGTTTCGCCCCGGACTGGTCCGGCGGTTTCTGGGATGGCCACAAGATACGAATACCCACGGAAAAGGCCACCCGTATCGAACCGGGCACCAGGGATACCCTCTATCATGAGTTCGCCCATGCCGTGATCCACAGCCGGGCGGGGAAGGGTAGCAAGCGGATCCCGCACTGGCTGCACGAGGGGCTCGCACAGATGGTGGAGCCGGGGAATGCGTCCTATTCGTGGCGCAGCTTCCGCCTTCCGCCGGACGGAGTCATTCCCAATATCCGGACCCTTGAGTCTTACGGCTGGGGTGGAGGCGGAACCGGATCGGTGTCGCGGTTTTAGCGGCAGTCTC
>CAZSFB010000064.1:0-10493 GCA_964606035.1 uncultured bacterium
CCTGTCCTTGCTGCAAGTGCGCTGGCAAGCACCGGTATAGAACGGGTCTGGAAGACGATCATGGATCACCAGAGCGCACTGACCCGGAGCGGTGAACTCCAGGAAAAACGGCGACGGCAGGCGCTTAGCTGGATGTGGTCGGTCATAGAGGACGGCCTGATGAATGCCTTCCGTCAGGATGAAGTATTGGGGCCACTAATCGTGCAGGCGGAGAAAGAGATACTCGACGGGGGCCGGTCGCCGACTTCGGCTGCACTGGAGCTGCTGGAAAAGTTCCATCCAAACCGTCACTGAGCTGGAGATCCCCGCTGCGGGATTCTGGTCTTTAGTGCCAGCGCATGTATTTCAGTCCCCATCATGTCGCTAAGAATCCAGAAGGGTTTTCCCACGGAACTGTTCGCTTTCAATATCCACCTGGAAATGCCCGCCGCCGGACTTACGGGCACCCTTGTGGGTTGCATGTCTGGATGAATCATCAACAACTTCGAGATGACTGGGAGCCAATGCCCCCCGCAGTCGATTTTCAATGATTTTAGTGAGTGTTTCCACGCATGCGTTCCATTCAAAAAGGTATGTCGTGTCAGGTAGAGCGCAGAAATGAACCTTCGGGATAGCTCACCTGCTTCAGGTAAAGCCCCCATGCGGGGGCTGTCCGGCCGGCTGCCTGCCGATCCTTAACCCGAAGTACTTCGCCAATCCATTCCGGGCGGCGATGCCCTCTTCCGACATCCACCAGACTGCCGACAATCGTCCGGACCATCTGCTTGAGGAACCCCGAGCCGCTTATCTCGATATGCATCTCCGGACCTGTCAGTCCGTTCGCAGGAATGATTTGCAGCGAATGAATCGTCTTGATTCTTTCCGGTTCGGCATCAGCAGCTGCAAAACTGGTGAAGTCATGAGTACCCACCAGGGCTCGTGCGGCGGCCTCCATGACCTTCACATCCAGCGGCTCATTCATTTTCCATGCCCTGTGGTGTTCCAGGGCGGAACCGACACTTCGTAGCAGCAAACGGTACAGGTAGGTTTTGGATATGGCTGATCGCCGTGGATGGAAGCCCGGGGCAGCTTCCTGAGCCTGAATCACCCGGATATCATTTGGTAAAATAACGTTTATTCCTTCCCGGAATGCCGAGAGCGAAATCGGACTTCCGGTCTGAAAAGAACAGATCTGTCCAAGGGGGTGGACTCCTGAATCTGTTCTTCCGGGGCCGGTCAGAATGATCTTCTCTCCGAGGCGGCTGGAAAGAGCTTCGTTCAGGTGGGTCTGGACTGAGGGCCCATTCTCCTGGCTTTGCCAGCCAACATACGCAGTGCCATCGTATTCAACGGTCAGGGCGATCGTTCTCGCCATTCGGGAGGTCCTACCTGAACTGGAATCCGAGTCCGGCATCCACGATCCAGCCGGTCAGCCGGAGTCCCTCGCTGGACACTCCCGGCATATTGACGCCCCCGGGGGTCTGGGCCGTTCTCCAGCGGCCGCGGCCGAAGATGGTTGTGTCGGTCAGGCCTGCTCTCCGGGAGGAAGTCGCCGCAACCTTGTCGAAGCGATTGAGAGAGAGATTCAGCTGAGCCTCGGCGTGCCAGCCGTATTTCATCCCCTTGGTAGTATCATTCAGCGACGGGTACGAGGGCACTTTTACCCTGTGGACATACAGCACAAAGTCCGGTCCCACCCCAATTGAGGGCCATATCCACTGTCGGCGGGAATACCGGGCGTGATACGTGAGCGTCAGGTCGATAGGAATGGAATGGATGTGATCGTCCAAGTCAGGAAGGGCTGGCTGGCCGTTGCGCGATGAATAGTTATATCCGGCGCCGAGCGTGAACTGGATAGTCCCACCCTCTTTCCGGTAGAGACCCAAGGCGTCTCTCAGCAGGGATGATGAACTGATGCCGAATCTGGCCGTACCCCCCGGATTCATATATCCGTAGTTATCGGAATAGATCTTCTGTCTGGGAAAGAAGTGGGAATAGGCGGTTTCCGCCACCCAGTGAAACTTCTTCCCCTGCCCTAGCCGGCCGACGTCGGTGCTGTCGCTCAGGTCAGCTTGTGCCGCAATGGGAGCGAACAAGATGACCGAGAATGCAACCAGAAGCCTGATCACTTGGACTGGCTCCTGTTTGATGCCCTGGATACAGCCAAGGACGCAATCAGCAGAACGAAAACAAGCAGCGGGGCCCCCGTGGACCCGGAGCTGCACCCGAAGCCGCCATCTTCACCAAATAGCGCAAGGCTTCCCACGCGCAAAAGTCTCGACTGGCTTTGAAACGAATAGGTGGCACTGCGGTTACCCGCTCCATCCCGCGAAGCAACCGCGACAAGCCATGTTTCAGTCAACCCCAGGCCGGCTGTTCCCACGTTGACGGTCACTTCACGTTCCATTGAAGGGGTGGCAACGATGAAAACCTTGGAAGGGTCGGACGCGGACTGGATGCGGACAATATAGGTAGCGGTACCGGAGATTACCTGGTCTGGACCGGACTCAAGACCCGTGCAGTCAGCGGGCGGGAGCAGTGGGCAGGTGTCATCCGTTATCGGTATATTCACAACAACCGAAACTCCTGTTGAAACTGCTTCAGGAGGCTGGGGTACGGCAGGTCTGTCGATGTCGAGCCTTGCCACGCGAAGGAGCTGGGTTGTTGTTTCAAGAGTATTGGAATTAGCTGTGATCTTGATCTCCACAACCTGAGATTGTGTCAGCGAGTCAACAGTCGCCGTGTCCAGAACAATCGAACCCCCATCGACAGTCGCTACACCTGACAAAGAGAGGGGCTCTCCGGATGGATGCAGCGTCACAGCCATGCTCGCGAGGTTCAGGTTGGAACCGTCTGCCAGTGTGTAAGGAGCCTCAATGGAGATAATTGGCTTATCACCGTCGAGTGCCTCCGGGTCGGTTACCGGATCACTGCCGATGACGTTATTGTATGAGATAAATGGCAGCGAGGATGTGTCGTTGATGAAGAGCGGAGCGGATGAGACCGCATAGAGATGGCCTCGCCGGGATGGAATGGCCATGAGACTGCTGTGATATGCGATCCGCAGCCGCCCGGGGTCAAGGGGAAATCCAGTCGGTATCGTGATGGTCTGGGTCAGCAGACTCGGTGGCCCGGGCGGAGGACAGGCACCCGCCTCAATGGTGTCGATATCCACGTAAACCATTGAACGCGCCGCGCCAAAGTCGGTGAAAAACCCGAGTAACTTGTCTGGAGAATTATCGTTGTCGGTAAAGGCGGTCATTGCCACGGCACCGGATCCGATGGATTGACGGTTCGTGCAGATGGTACTGTCGCTGGCTTGGATCGCGACGAATCCGGTATCGGTACCGGATGCATCGGTGTAGGCGACATAAAGGTAATCTCCTGACAAGGTTATTATTTCATGAGGAATGAATCCGGATAGAGGCCCCGGCCCCAGTGATGTCACAAATGCAGGTGCGGCCGGGAAACCGTCTATAACCGAGATGGTCCCATTTGCGCAGGGAACATAAGCCCGGCCATTGGAACCAATCCCAATTCCGTTAGGATCATTGCCGGAGCAGACAGTGATGTCGTGTGTTTTTACCGGAGTTCCAGTGCTGTTGTCGATGACGGAAACGTTTTTGGCACTTCCCTGGTTGGCAACAATTACCCGGTCAGCGGACTGATGATAGGCGAGCGGTCCCGGCGCATCACCTACGGCCAGTCCGGTTGGCAGGAGTCGTGATAGTTCCGGGCTGTCCCCCTCAACTCCGGCGGCATCGAGAATCTCAACTCGATCGAGTCCAGGACATGAGATATACAAACGATCAAGTAGCCCTCCGGCCAGCAGCAGGTTCGAGGGCTGACATCCGGTGAGCAGATTGAAAGTGGAGCGCACCTGGTAACGCCAGCGGTCAATGATACTGATTTGGTCTGCACCCGAATCCGCCACAAAAATGAATCGGCCGGTCGCATCAAAAGCCGCTGATCGAGTCACGGAGGAAATATCACCGATGGGAACCGTTGTGCGAAGTGTTCCAGGGGCCGCATATAATGCCGTGGCCCTGATTAATGCCAGAATCATTGCCGCGACGAGCAGCCGTCCCGCAGAATGGGAAAATAAAGTGCGCCGCTTCATTCTCGAGGGAAAGTTAACCGATCCACTATAGAAAAAATAATAAAAAAGCATTCATTCGGGGCTGAAGAGCTATTTGGTGCCGGATAAACCCTTTTTCAGTTCCAGCAACCTCTGCTTCTCTTCCGGCGTAAGGGAGTCGTCGCTGAAGTTTCTGGACATCATCTCGTCCAGATAGCGGTCGTAGTCTTCTTGCTTTTTCTGGACCTGGGCCAGCTCATTGGCGAGATCTACGCTCTTGATCCGCAGTTCAGCATGATACGGATATACATAAAGTGCCATGGAAGTCCTGCTATCTTCCCATAGATAGCGCTTCGCCCCATCGAGTTCATCCTTTGCCAAGGGTTCTCCGTGCCGCGAGACAAAGGAGTTGTACATCTGAAGGTTCGCAGCCTTGTTGGTCAGCTTGACACGGATATAGAAAAGCTTTCCCCGGAAAAACCGGAATTCACTGAACCCGTTGTTTGGGAATGAGTAGCTGGAGAAGACCGTCACATCCTGCTGAAAACGGTCCACGTCTTCGGTCAGATTTCTGATTCGGGATTTGAGTTCCTCGACGGTCATTCCCCACTGGGCCATTTGAAATCCGGCTGGCAGATTGGCTGCTGTTGCTGGACTGGCAAAGAGCAGCGTTTGCAGCGACACCACTATGGCAAATGCCCTCAGTCGGGTCCGGGATGAACGAGGAAGATGCATCGTTTCATGAATATCATGGACTGTTTCCCGGCGTCAAAACCTCGTTTTATGATGGAGAGATCTGTCATTGGAAGGCTTGCGGCATAAGGGTCGCGACGTGTAGCTTTCCCAAGCGGCATCTTTGCCCAAGTCTGAAGAAACATGTTTATCATTTATTCAACCCCTGTTTGTCCTTACTGCCATAGTGCGAAGAAGCTGCTTTCCGGCAAGGGATATCACTTTACGGAGATATCGGTTGCCGATCCTGAAGCTCGCCAGAAAATTGTGGAGATCAGCGGGATGCGCACGGTTCCGGTGATTTATCTGAAAGACAGGCTGATCGGCGGGTTTTCAGATCTTTCCGCGCTTGATCAAAGTGGAGAGCTTGACCAGCTGGTCAAGACGCTGGCGGGCTGACCCGAAAAGCCCTCCATACCTGGTTCCACTACTGTGCCAATGAATGTCTGAGACGCCATATCCTGATACGTTCCGGCGATAGTTTTAATCATAAACAAACCGGCCTGAAATGCACTTTCTTCTGACCGACTATCTGATACTGGCCGTCACCGGTGCGGCTGCCGGGTATTTTGGCGGGTTGCTCGGCCTGGGTGGCGGAGTGATCATGGTGCCGGTTCTCTTTGAGCTGTTGCCACATATCATCGGGCCTCACCCACAAATCCCACAGATTGCTGTGGCCACTTCGCTCGGGTGCGTATTCTTTACCTCCGCTTCATCCGCATACGCCCATCATGGCCGTCGATTTATTGACTGGTCACTCGCTGCCATATCCGCGCCAATGAGTGCGGCAGGCTCTTATCTCGTAACACTGTTTGCTCTGCGGGTTTCCGGAGTTGCACTGAAAGTGGCATTTTCAGCGTTTATCGTAATCATGGCTGTACGGCTCTGGCTGTTCGATTCAGGAAAGGCTCCTCTTGAAGACCGTCCGCTGAGGGGCTTTACCGACCGTTCAAAGGCGTCAGCCATCGGTCTGCTGATCGGGTTTGTCGGCGCAGCTTTCGGAATTGGCGGTGGATCGCTGGCAGTGCCTGCATTCGTCCTCGGGCTCAACAAGCCGGTCCATCGTGCGGTTGGAACAGCCACCGTTCTGGGTGCTGTAACTGGTCTGGTTGGAACGATTGGTTATCTGCTGGTGATTCCCCAAGAACCTGTTCCTGGTGCCACTGGTATCGTTATCCCGATGGCTGTGCTTCTGCTGGCAGCCGCGTCAATCCCGTTAGCGCAGGTTGGCGCCCGTCATGCATCTACCCTGAATCCGGTTAGACTCCGTCGGTTATTTGCAATCACTCTCGCCGTAATCGGAATAATGACGGTCGTCCGGGCTCTTCTGATGAGCTCGTAGTCCCACAGCGACCCCGTGTTTCGCTTGTCGAAAGGTGGCGAACTTGTTCCGGCGTAATCAGCGCAAAGCTTCCTGATATTGCATGCCTTTACCGGCCTGCTGGCAGTCGCGACACACGCCATACAGTTCGAGACGGTGCTTTACGAGACGGAATCCATGTGAACGCGCGGCAAGCAGCTGGAGACGTTCGATCTCTTCATTCTCGAACTCGATGATCTTGTGGCACGACAGGCACACCATATGGTCGTGATGCTCATCTGCTTCATTGACTTCGTACCGGGCGATCTTGTCCCCGAAAAACCGTTCGTTTGCCAGACCAGCATCCGCCAGAAGCTTTAGAGTCCGGTAAACCGTGGCATACCCAACTTTTTTGTTCTTCTTCCTTGCCAGTTCCAGAAGTTCCTCAATTGAGAGATGTGAACCGGTTCTGAAAAACACGTCAGCAATATCGGTTCTCTGACGGGTTGTCTTGAGCAATTTTTCCTGGATGTAGTCGTTTAGGCGCTGGTGACGTTCTGCAACCAGTTTTTCAGTCACTTTGAATTTCATTGGAATCCCCAGTTATTCCAGCTAGGTATATGAATTTTGATTATCAACTTATCAGATATCGCCGGCAGTTGAAACCCGAATCCCTTTGGGATGCCCCCTCTTTCCCCGCCGGAAAATGGACTCTTGAAAAAGTGGGCTGCAGCGTTCACAAGGGAACCGGGTTCGCCGTCCGGCGGGCTTCAAGTTTTCCTGACTGTGGGTCGCTAGCTCAGCTGGTTAGAGCATCTGCCTTTTAAGCAGAGGGTCCCGGGTTCGAGTCCCGGGCGACCCACCAAGATTTCCCTGATTTGCCAGCAGTAACATTGAATCTGGACTTTATGTATGGGTTCGGAAAAGGTTCCGCCGCGATCAGGCGGGGAATTCCAGGGCCGGGTCAGGGGACTGAGTATATGCTGGAAGCTTTTCGAGACATTGTTTCTCCCTTTTACCTCTATGTGAAGTTCGTGCATGTCGTTGCCGTGACCATGTGGGCCTGGAGCACATCGGTGGCTTACTACTGGTACGTTCGTGCTTCCTATATCGACTGGCGGCGCAATCCGAATGACCCGGAATACAAGCGGAGGAAAGACTGGGCGCTGGAGCAGTTCGACAGTGGTGTCGTTATCGAACATATAGCGTTCCCAGTAGCCATTATTACCGGCCTCATGATGTTCTTCGCTGGAGGCTGGGATCTGGACCGGCCGTGGTTGAAGTGGAAGCTAGCGATCATTCTTGTTGTTTTTGTACCCATGGAAATCATCGATATCTGGCTATCGCACTTTGGCGGGAACAAGCATGGGATACGGCAGGCGGGTGATATGGAGAAATACGAGGGCATGGTCCGCTTTCATTGGAAATTCTTTTCGGTGGTAACACCGCTCGTGGGAGTCTTAATACCCACTCTCATTTTTCTGGCTGTTGTTAAGCCCTAATTGCGTGGCGGCTCAGGCCCCCCTTTGGTACGTTTTTAATGTTCCTGATCCAACTTTCTATATAACAGCGATATAATTTCCTTCCCGGTTTTCCCCCAATCTGGAACATTTCCCCTGCTCCAGTAGTGCTCACTGCTCTTCTTTGGAACCCCGCGTCATTCTCATAACTATTTGATAATAAAGGCTTATTTTGTATGGCACACCATTTGTAATACGAAAATTGTGCTCCAGTTCGGTCCCCGCCCCAGTAAGGCGGGCCGGAACTCAAAGAGGGGGGCGCAGTATGAGAAATTCAGCAATAAAACTGATCAGCGTTGCTCTCGTAGCAGTGGTGACCACCGGATGTGCTGAAACCCTTCTGGTGGGCAGTATGGTCGCACCGACGGCGGCAACCGGAGCCTCAGTCCTGATGACAGCAAAGACTACGGAAACGATGGCTACCACCAGGTGGTATGACGGCATTGATCGCCTTGAACGCGATGATCCTGCCGCCACCCGTTACGCACGCCTTCAGGATGCTGCCCGCGAAGTAGAAGCCCGCCTGGGTATTCCGGTGAGCCCTGTCGAGGTGGAAATCCTTGCCAAACTCCATGAAGCGCGGAACGCCGACCTCGAGACCTTTGCCAGAGATCGCAGGCTTACCCGTGCCCAGATCGATACCGCCCTGAAGACCCTGCGGGCCAAGGGGCTGATTTCTCTGATGGATGCTCCCAGCCGGCCCGGCGGCTTTGCAGCCGTGGCTAATGATCGGGCTTTAGCGATTGGTAATCCGCTTGAGCTGGTGCCGGGCAATACGCCGCCAGAGCAGCCGCCAGTCTACGTCATGAACCCCTGATGCAGATATCCAAGAGAAAACAGAGAGACACACCCATGAACGATAAAGACTACCAACGGATACTGAACAAGATACGCACAATCCGCCAAAAGGCTATCGCGGGCTACCGCAACAACGAAAGAGCCGCGAAAGAGGCTGGAAGCACCTGCCAGGTGATTTCCCTGGTATCTTCGGAGCTGTTCCGGCCGACGGCAAAGATATCGCATCAGGGGCCAAGACCACTCAACAAGCACGCGGCCTAATCGCAGACTGTTGCCTAGAGGGAGGGCGATAGCCCTCCCTCTTCTTCTATTTGCGCTTCAGGAGCAGTGCTCCGAGAGGAGGGATTACCAGCGACAGCGAAAAACTCCTGCCATGCGCAGCAATGGGATCCGCTTGCACCTCGCCCAGATTTCCCTGTCCGCTGCCGCCGTAATAGAAGGCATCTGTGTTGAGAATTTCCTGCCAATTCCCGTCTGCAGGAACGCCGACCCGGTAATCAGATCTTGGCACCGGGGTGAAATTGAATACTGCAAGCAGAACACTTTCGGATGTTCGGTCCCTGCGCAGAAAACTGATGATACTTTGGTTCGAATCACTGCAGTCGACCCACTCGAAGCCTTCTGGCACCGAATCGAGTTCATGCAGCGCTGGTTCGAGTTTGTATAGCCGGTTCAGGTCTCCTGAAAGTTTTTGGACGCCGGCATGTGCCGGGAACGATGCAAGATGCCAGTCCAAGCTTGTATCGTGATTCCATTCGAGCGCCTGGCCGAACTCGCCCCCCATGAACATCAGTTTCTTGCCGGGCTGGGCAATCTGCCAGGTCAGGAGCAGCCGAAGATTGGCGAATCTCTGCCACTCATCACCGGGCATTCGCCCAAGAAGTGAGCCCTTTCCGTGTACGACTTCATCATGTGACAGGGGAAGCATGTAGTTTTCGGTATAGGCGTAAAGCATCCGGAAAGTGACGTCGTTGTGGTGAAATTTCCGGAAGACGGGATCCAGTGAAAGATACCGTAACGAATCATGCATCCACCCCATGTCCCATTTCAGACCAAAACCCAGGCCTCCCACCCAGGTTGGCCTGGAAACCATAGGCCAAGCCGTGGATTCCTCTGCGATCATCTGGACATCCGGGAATTGCCCGTAGACCGTCTCGTTGAGCCACCGGAGGAAGGCAATTGCTTCAAGATTTTCCTTCCCTCCGTACTGGTTAGGGATCCACTCGCCTTCTTTTCGCGAGTAGTCCAGGTAGAGCATTGAAGCCACGGCATCCACACGAAGGCCATCAATGTGGTATTTGTCCAGCCAGAAAACCGCGCTGCTGGTCAGGAATGACTTCACCTCATGGCGTCCGTAGTTGAATATGTAACTCTGCCAGTCAGGGTGAAATCCCTGCTTTGGATCAGCATGTTCAAAGAGGTGGGTTCCATCAAAATAAGCCAGTCCGTGACCGTCAGAGGGGAAATGGGATGGCACCCAGTCCAGGAAAACCCCAATGCCGGCCAGATGAAGACAATCTATTAGCGCCATAAAATCCTGCGGAGATCCATAGCGGCTCGTGGGGGCGAAATACCCCGTAGTCTGGTATCCCCATGAAGCATAAAAGGGGTGCTCCATCACGGGCATCAGTTCGACATGGGTATACCCCTGTCTGAGGCAATAGTCGGCCAGCCGGGGAGCAATTTCCCCATACGAGAGAAGCCTGACAGGGTCTGATGGGTCCCGGATCCACGATCCCAGGTGGACCTCATAGACGTTGATTGGCGCATCTAATCTGTTTCGCCGGGACCTGTCGGCCATCCACGCAGAATCCTTCCAATTGTATGAAAGGTCCCAGACAATCGATGCGGTGTCTGGCGGTATTTCCGTCAGAAAGGCAAAGGGATCGGTCTTGTCATTGGCGTAGGCCGAAAATTTTGACTCGATATAATACTTATAGCGATCCCCTTTATGCGCTTCCGGCACATAGGTTTCCCAAATACCGGAGTCTCCACGTGCATGAAGGATATTCCGGTTCCTGTCCCATTTATTAAAGTCCCCGATTACCGAAACACGGGCAGCATTTGGGGCCCATACGCCGAACTG
>CAZSFB010000065.1:0-10449 GCA_964606035.1 uncultured bacterium
CTTGGCGGCGACGACAGCGATCTCGAATTCGAACGGTGAGCTTGGGCCCGGGAGGGCTGCCGTTGGAAAAGACCAGGAAACAGCGCGGGCCGAAGGAACGTCCGGCGGTCCGTGCTAAGACTGTTGACCTGCTGAGCAGAAGTATCCACTCGCGCCAGGAACTCCGTCGAAAACTGTTGCAGAGAAGTTATTCGGCGGAAGAGGCCGCCGAAGGTGTCGCCTTTGCCCAGGATCATAATTTCCTGAACGAGGACCGGGATGCTGAGGCGGCCGCAAGGTCGCTGGTCTCCCGCGGGTACTGGGGGCCCGCAATCCGTGTCCGCCTCTCAAGGCGCGGTTTTTCAAGGGCGGCGGTTGAGCAGGCCATGGAACAGATTGGGCATGACGGCGGGGCTTCGGAGGTTTTCGAACGGCTGCTGCCATCGCGTATACCTTCGGACGACAAGGGGCTTCACCGGCTGGCGGCGAAACTGCTCCGCCGGGGGATTCCCGCCGGACTTGTGCGCAAGCGGTTGAACCGTCTCGCTTCGGAGGTCATGGACCAGATCGAACTTGAAGCAGCGGCCGCAGTGGAGGAAGAAACCGGGTGACCCGGACGCGTCCAAACACAGGACTAAGGATCAGTGCTCTCGTTGCGGTGGCCGGGCTGTTTGCCTTCGGAGCATGGCGTCTGGGGATACCGCTTCCGTCACCGGATGCCATCCGTGACATGTTCCGCCGGTGGCAGGATGATCCGGTCGTCGGTCCCAGGCTGATTCCGGTTTATCTGGCCTTTATTTTCGTGTTTGGCTGTGTCGGATTTCCCAGGGGACCAGTGGCGGCGGTCGGGATCGGACTCATGGGTCCGTGGCAGACCTATTTCGTTTACTGCCTGATCCTTCCAGTGTCGGCGTTGATCCAGTTTGTTGTTGTGCGCTGGGCTATCACCGACTGGGTGCGCGACCGGCTGCCTGAGAGCGTTCGTGAACTTGAAGGTGTGGTTCTCAGGCACGGCTTCTGGGCGGTTGCCGGTCTCCGTGGTTTCCCGCCGACAGGGATGGGAGCGTTCAATGCCCTGTGCGCCGTATCAGCCCTCAAACCAGGGACTTTTTTCGCAGGGTCGGTGGTCGGGTATGCGTTGTCCAGCATCGCCTATGTGCTGCTCGCCGATTTTCTGGTGAGTATTTACACGAAAGTATGGGATTCCGAGTGGGCTATGCCCGTCGTGGCAGGATTTATCATTCTGATGGTCGGGGCGATGTATACGCTCTACAGCCAGCTCAAGAAACAGAAGCGCGGCAAATAGCTATTTCAGCCATCCCTTCCGGCGGAAATACTCGACCGCCCGGTCAAAGCTCTCCTCGATGGGGCGGGGTTCAAAGCCCAGTTCCCGGCGGGCTTTCTCGTTGGAATAGACCATCCGCTTTGTCAGGTAATCAGCCGATTTCGGTGGAAGTTTCCCGAGGGTGAACAGCCAGCCTAACCGGGCTCCGAACTGGAGCAGGGGAACCGGCACCTCAACAGGGGGCGGGCTTTTCCCGGCTGCGCGGGCGATCTGCCGGACGGTTTCCTTCATCGTAAGGTTGGCATGGGTGAGGAGGTAGCGTTCCCCTGTGCGGCCCCGTTCCAAGGCCTTTATATGCCCCTCGGCGACATCATCCACGTCCACGTAGTTCTGGGTGCCAGCGAAGTGGAATGGCCACGGGTATTTCGCGAAGGAAAGCAGCACGGCACCGGTAGGGCCCGGCACCCGGTCTCCGGGGCCGATGGGTGCTGACGGATTCACGATGACGGCATCGAGGCTCCGCGTCACAGCCTGGAGCACATCCCGTTCCGCGATGAACTTCGAGTCGAGGTAGGGGACCTCAAGGGATCCCAGATCCCAGATCGTCTCCTCGTCTGCGGGGGCATCAGGAGGAGCCGAGCCGATGGCCGCCGTGCTGGATGTGTGCACAAGACGCTTCGCCTTTGCCGCAAGTGCTGCATTAAGGACATTTCGTGTGCCCACGACATTGGCACGGATCACTTCATCCCTGGGGGCCGTGACCGTGTGGACGGCCGCGGTATGAAAAATTCTGTCAACATCCGTCATGGCTGCCCGGAGAGAGGCTGGATCCAGCATGTCACCGTAAGCCAAGTCCACGCGGAGGCCCTCAAGGTTTTCCATCGGCGAACTGCGGCGCAGGAGCACCTTCACCCGCTCGCCGCGTTCGCTGAGTTTCCGCACGACGGCGGCACCGATGAAACCGGTTCCACCGGTGACAAGGATCTGGGGCATTGGGGACGGTCTCCTGTGGCAGGGGGTCTGCTTCCCACCTTTCGTGGCCGACACTCGTCCGGCGGTCAAGCTGGTTTTGTAACGCCCCATTGGCTACAGGTTCGTCAGGGCTCTTTCTGCCCGTAACGGGGTTCCTCCATAGATGCTTTTCAACCAGACCATGATCCTGCGCACTGTCCGGTGCCGTAACCGCAACAAGCCCGGTGTGCTCGGGCGGCTTCTCACCGCCATTGGCCAGAGTGGCGGTTATGTCGGCGAGATCGAGACCATCGCCTTTGGTAACCAGTTCGCCGTCCGGGACGTGGATATTCTCTGCGAGAACGAGACGATCCTGAAGGATATCCTTCAGGTGATTCATGACATTCCTGATGTGGATGTCCTTGAGGTCCGTGACGAGGTGCTCGATATCCACCGGGGCGGGAAAATCTGTTCCCAGCCCACGCACCCCATCAAGTCGGTGTCGGACCTGCGGCGGGTCTACACGCCGGGTGTGGCGGATGTCTCCAGGGCGCTCGTGGAAAGGCCGGAACTTGCCGAGATATATTCCTCCATCGGCACGACCATTGCTATCTGTACCAATGGTTCCCGGGTTCTCGGACTCGGCAATATCGGACCGGAGGCCTCCATGCCCGTGATGGAAGGCAAGGCTGCGCTGATGACCCAGTTCGTTGGGCTCAACGCCTGGCCGGTGCTCATCAATACCCGCGATGTGGACGCGTTTGTCGAGACCGTCGCCAGGATTTCCCCGACCTTTGCGGCGATCCATCTTGAAGATATCGAGACGCCCGCCTGTTTTGAGATCGAGGAGAAGCTCATCGCCCGGCTCAACAAGCCGGTCATGCACGATGACCAGCATGGAACGGCCGTCGCCGCACTGGCGGCGGTTATTTCGGCCTGCCAGGAGATCAAGATGAATCTCAAGTCCGCGAAAGTTGGACAGGTCGGGCTTGGTGCAGCGGGCCTCGCCATTGCAAAACTGATCGGGAAATACACCGGCAATCCGGTCGCTGGATGCGACCGGAACGAGGAAGCAGTTGAACGCTTCCGCACAAACGGTGGTGTGGTGAGTGACCTGGACAGCGTGATCGCAGAAAGCGATATCGTGATCCTCACGACCGGAGTGAAGGGTCTGCTTAAGCCGGAAAAAATCCGGAAAGGGTCAGTCATCATGGCCCTGTCGAATCCGAATCCGGAAATCGATCCCGAGGCCGCGGAAGAGGCCGGTGCAGCCATCGCCGTGGACGGGCGAAGCGTGAACAACATCCTCGGTTATCCGGGTATCTGGCGCGGGACAATTGATTCGAAGGCAACCCGGATCGTCCCCGAGATGCTGATCGCGGCGGCTGAGGCGATTGCGCGGGAAGCTCATGACGATGCTGACCTGCTTCCATCTCCCCTGAACCTCTCCGTTCACCGGAACGTTGCCCGGGCTGTCGCCCGCGCGGCGATTGCGGCTGGGGTTGCCCAGAAAAACCTCGACGAAGACTATTTCGCCAAGGCAGACTGAAAAGTTTTCTCTGATGTGGCGACACTTGTTTAAGTGCCGCCGCGCGTCTTGCGCAGGAGAGGCCGGAGGGGTAACATAAGCCGCTGAAATCTGGAGATTAACGGCCGTCCCGCACCGTTAAGTGCATGCAGGATGCACCAGCTTCAGCAGAGGTTTCGTCATGCCGTCATTTGTCTGGAAAGCCAAGCGTAAAAACGGTGAAAAGATCAAGCAGACGACGGAGGCCGTGTCCGCGGACAAGCTGCGCGAGGTCCTGGAGGCCCAGGGGCTTACCGACATCAGTATCCAGAAGAACCTGGAGATCGATGTTACCTCGCTGCCCATCCTCAAGCACATTCTGGGCGGTATCGACCAGAAGCAGGTGGTGATCTTCACGCGGCAGTTCTCGACAATGATCGACGCAGGCCTTGCGCTGGTGCAGTGTCTGGACATTCTGATGAGCCAGCAGCCGCCGGGGCCCTTCAAGAAGGTGCTCACCGAGGTCAAGTCCGACGTCGAATCCGGTTCGACGTTTGCCGATGCACTCCGCAAGCATCCACAAGCGTTTGACCAGTTGTACGCCAACCTTTGCGCCGCAGGCGAGGTGGGCGGTATTCTCGACACGATTCTGACCCGTCTTGCCGCCTACATGGAAAAGGCAATGGCGCTGAAGAAGAAGGTCAAGGGTGCCATGACCTATCCAATTGCAGTATTGATCATCTCCGTCGGCGTGATCGTTCTGCTCATGGTCAAGGTCATGCCGGTATTTGCTAAGCTGTTCGAGGGGTTCGGCAAGGAACTCCCGGCACCCACTAGACTCGCCATCGACATGTCGGACTGGTTTGTGGCCAATCTCTGGTACATTTTTGCGGGCCTCGCGGCTCCAGTGGTGATCTACAAGGCACTCCGGTCGACGCCGAAAGGCGCCTCGTTCCTGGATCATGCAATGATCAAGGTCCCCCTGCTGGGTGACCTGATTCGCAAGGTGGCTGTCGCCCGGTTCACCCGTACGCTTTCGACCATGCTGTCGTCGGGTGTGCCGATCATTGAGGCGCTTGAGGTGGTATCTAAAACCGCCGGCAATATTGCCGTGCAGCAGGAAGTGGACCTGGTCCGGTCAGGCGTGTCCGAAGGCAAGCCGCTCGCCCAGCCATTGATCGGCAGCAAGGTATTCCCCTCGATGGTTGTCCAGATGATCCAGGTCGGAGAACAGACGGGCGCGATGGACGCCATGCTTGGCAAGATTGCCGATTTCTACGACGAGGAAGTTGATACTGCCGTTGAGGCGCTTACGTCGCTGATGGAACCGCTCATTATCGTGTTCCTTGGCGGATTTCTGGGCTTCATCCTGATCGCCATGTATTTGCCGATCTTCAGCATGGGTGACGCGATCAAGTAACCGCGAAATGGTCGATACCACCGGACAGTTCATCCCCGGCCCAAAGGGGGGTGAGCAGGTGTCTGCCCGCATCCGGGAGCAGCTGGTCCAGAGGCTTCCGAGGGTCATGCTGGGGCGGGTGCTGCTCATCAGCATACTTCTCGGGGCGACCTTGGTGTACCAGTGGTTCAGCATTGGTGACGGGCCGCTGCTGAAAATCCTTTTCCCGACCTACGGTACCATCTCGTTCGTTTATGCGGTGACAGTCGTCTGGGCGCTGCTTTTCCGGCACTGGGAAGACAGTCCCGGCCGTCTCGAATTGCTCGCTGTTTTGCAGGTTGTCATTGATCTGGGAACGATTGCATTTCTGGTGGCTGTTTCCGGCGGACCAACGAGTATCTTTTCCTTCCTGTTCATTGTGGTGGTCATTTATTCCGGATTCATACTCGGCAACCGGTGGGCCTTCTGGTCTGCGGGGCTGGGTAGCCTTGCGCACGCGGCTGCTGTCTTCCTGCTTTATTTCTATCCGGGGGCGATCCTGCGTGAAACTCGGGGGCTGTTTTTTGATGCCCCGACGCTTGCCGAGTGCTTTTACAGCGTATTCATCCAGACGAACTCGCTCATTCTTGCCGGCGCGCTCACGAGTTATATTGCCGAAAAACTGCAATCGACAGGTGAGTTGCTGGAACAGAGTGAAGTCGACTTCCGGGAACTCGAACAGCTCCATCGCCGGATTGTTGGAAACCTGACAAGCGGGCTGATCACCACTGACTCCCGCGGACGTATACTTTATGCGAATCCGTCGGCGGGGGCCCTGCTCGGAGGGAATCCGGAGGAGTTTGCCGGGAAACCGTTTCCCGAGGTGGTTCCGGAATTTTCCGGGGTCGTGCAACGGAATCCCGGCGGGGTGGAGCGGCTGGAGATTGAACGGATCTCTGATTCCGGAATCCGGTATTTCGGGCTTACCGTGACACCATTACGCGATGAGTCGGGTCGTCCCAAGGGAAATATCTTCATTTTTCAGGATCTGACCGAACTGAAGCACGCGGAAGAAAAACTGAAAAAGGCGGATCGTCTCGCGGCAGTTGGAGAACTGGCGGCTGGTATCGCCCATGAGATCCGGAATCCGCTGGCTTCCATTTCTGGCTGTGTCCAGATGCTGAAGGACGATCTGCCACCTGATGTGTCGTCAGCGCGGCTCTTCAGGATTGTGGTTCATGAGATTGAGCGTCTGAATACTCTCATCACCGAGTTTCTCCAGTATGCCCGGCCCAAACAGCTTGAGCCGGGACCAATCGATGTCCGCCTATGGATTGAGGATATGGCTATCCAGTTCCGTGCCTCGGCAGCGGACTCGTCGAGGCTGGTGATTGAAGTGGCGTCAGATGTGGGGGAAATCGCGGCTGACCGGGCACTGGTAACCCAGGCGGTATGGAATCTGATCCGCAATGCCGATCAGGCGCTTGGCAATTCACCTGGCGGTCGTATACGGGTCGGGGCTAGCGTTGACACAGCCGACGGCAGGCAATGGCTGAAAATCGTGGTCGCCGACAATGGTCCCGGCATTCCGGATGCATCCAGAGCCCGTATCTTCGAGCCGTTTTTTACGACCAAGGTTGAGGGAACAGGCCTGGGACTGTCGCTGGTATTCAAGATCATCGAAATGCATGGCGGGAGCATCGATTTTGTGTCCCGAGCTGGCGAGACGGAATTCACGCTCCGGATCCCCTGCCGGCAGAACCAAGCCGAAGTGATCCGGGAAAATTCGACGGAAAGGCAGCAAGTGGTCTAGCTTGGATACGAATGGCGAATATTCTGGTAGTCGATGACGAGTCCTCCGTTCGGGAGATGCTCGGAATCCTGATGTCCAAGGAAGGCCATCAGGTCTCCGAGGCCGCAGATGTCCGTTCAGCGAGCGACATGCTCGACAGGGGTGCGTATGACGTGGTCCTGTCTGATATCCGAATGCCGGACGGCTCAGGGATCGACGTGCTGAAGACCGCGCGTCAGGCAGACCCGGACACGATCGTCATCCTTCTGACTGCCTTTGCGACCACCGAGACGGCAGTGGAGGCCATGCGGCTCGGCGCCTACGATTACGTCACCAAACCATTCAACGTGGAAGAGCTGAAAGCGAAGGTCCGCAAGGGGATCGAGACCAAACAGCTCCGGTCGGAGAATCGCGGCCTGAAGATCGCCATTGAGGGCCGTTATGGTTTCCGGGGGATTGTGGGTGCCTCACCCCTGATCCAGAAGGTCTATGAAATTATAGAACGGGTGAAGGACACGCGGGCGAATGTCCTGATTACGGGTGAATCGGGAACCGGAAAGGAAGTGATTGCCCGGGCGATCCATTCGGCTTCCCGGCGGGCGCCCCGCCCGTTTGTCGCAGTCAATTGCGGCGCCATTCCGAAGGACCTGATGGAAAGCGAACTTTTTGGACATGTTCGTGGTTCTTTCACCGGGGCAGTGTCCGACAAGGCCGGATTGTTCGAACAGGCTAACGGCGGCACCCTTTTCCTCGACGAGATCGGTGAACTCCCGCTGGACCTCCAGGTGAAACTGCTGCGGGTGATCCAGGACCGGACGTTCAGGCGGGTCGGTGGTGCGCAGGATATCCGGGTTGACGTGAGAATCATCGCTGCCACGAACCGGGATCTGGCGAGGCAGGTGGCGGAGAAATCGTTCCGTGAGGACCTTTACTATCGGCTCAATGTGGTCGAAATCCGGCTCCCGCCGCTCCGTGAACGGCGGGAGGATATTCCGCATCTGGCTCTGCATTTCCTTCAGAAGTACTCAAAGGACATAGGCCGGGACATCACAACGGTTTCCCGCGAGGCGATGACGATTCTTGAGGCCCTTCCGTACCCGGGAAACGTGCGTGAGCTGGAGAACATCATCGAGCGGGCGGTGGCCTTGGAAAGCTCGAACATCATCACTCCGTCGGCATTGCCGGGTCTCAGGGCCGGGTCTGAACAGGCGATGGACAGGGCAGCTACTGCCGTTCCGGTAACGTCCTCGCCTCCGAGACCGGTCAGTGGAATTCAGCCGGTCTCAGGGGTGCCAATGCCCGCAGTGGATTTCGATCTGCCCGAGACGGGGTTCAATCTTGAGGACTATGTCAGCGAGATCGAAAAGCGTCTCATCCTGAAGGCGCTGGACCGGACCAGAGGCTCGAAGAAGGCCGCTGCGGATATGCTCGGCCTGAGCTTCCGGTCATTCCGTTACCGGTGTGAGAAATACCAGATCGACTGATTTTTCAGGATTTTGGTGTTTCCTGGTTCTTGGTCGTGGTAGCAGCTGACTTGTTGTCAGAGCCATCGGCCAGATTCTTGGACTCAGGTGTGACGTCGATCTCGTCCGGGCGATTGAGCTCTTTCTTGAAATTGCGGAGCCCCTTGCCGAGCCCGCTCATCAGTTCCGGCAGTTTTCTACCGCCAAACAGCACCAGAACAATCGCGAGGATGATCAGCCATTCTGTCATGCCGATACCCATTGTTGTCTGCTCCTCAGGCGGGGCCCAGCCCGTCCGTTCGGCGGTTCATGCCGCCTGCCTTTTCATCCTTAACACGCCCACGGGTCTATTACGACAATCCATCCAAATATGAACCGGATTTCAAGGGGCGGTAACAGTATAGCCAAAACCGGAGCCTTAATGCCTCATTATTCCTGCCTTATGAGTGGGCCGGCTGCGGAACCGCACAGGTAATATCCATATCCACCGGACGGGTAATCGTGGGGTGGGTTCCGCACACTTGGCAATGGGAATCCCGCCGGATCTTCATCTCGCGGAACTTCATGGTCAGGGCGTCGTAGGTCAGTAACCGGTTGACCAGCAGCCCGCCGGTGCCAAGGATGATCTTCACTGCTTCGGTAGCCTGGATCAGTCCCATCACTCCGGGCAGCACTCCCAGAACGCCAGCCTCCTGGCAGGAAGGGGCCAGTTCCGGCGGCGTGGGATCCGGATACAGGCATCGGTAGCATGGCCCATCGTGGGGGATGAACGTGGTGGCCTGTCCCTCGAACCGGTAAATGGATGCGTAGATGTTGGGCTTGTTCAGCAGGACGCAGGCGTCGTTCACCAGGTAGCGGGTGCCGAAGTTGTCGCACCCGTCGATCACCACATCATAGTTGGCGACAATATCCATCACGTTTTCGGAGGTAATACGCAGTTTGTAGGGTGTCACCTTTACGTCCGGGTTGAGCCCGTGGATGGTTTCCATCGCGCTCTCGACCTTCGGAACACCAACGCGGTCGGTGGTGTGAATGATTTGCCGCTGAAGATTTGATACATCCACGGTATCGTCATCCACGATCCCGATGTTTCCTACCCCGGCTGCAGCGAGATAATAGGCCGATGGCGACCCCAGGCCACCCGCGCCGATCAGAAGAACTTTCGCTTCGAGAAGCTTCATTTGCCCCTCAATCCCGACTTCCGGGATCAGGACATGACGCGAGTACCGTTTCATCTGGTCGGACGAGAGGGTTTGCGGGATTTTTACCTCCAAGCCCCTGTCTTTCCACGCCTTGAAGCCCCCCGCCACGGAATAGACCTCGGAATACCCCATTTCATTGAGGGACTTTGCCGAAAAGGCGGAGCGCATCCCGCCGGCGCAGATCAGGGCGATCGGCTGCGACCGGTCAGTCGTGATATTCTCGATCCGCAGTTCCAGGAACCCCCGTGGCACGAAAAGGGCGCCGGGGACGTGACCCTGTTCGAACTCGTCCGCTTCCCGGACATCAATCAGGACCGGCGGCCCGGGGCTGTCGAGTGACCGTTTCAGCTCATCGACGGTAATTTCCCGAATCTGGGCCTTGATCTTTTGCAGGTATTCCTGGGATGAAGCCATAACGGTCCCTGTCTCCAAATCCGGCCCCGGGCTGGGTATGGCCGGGCCGGGACTATAGTGAGGGAACCCGGGTGCTGAAAAGGGGGTGTCTCAGGGGATGCCGGCATAAGCTGCCACTTGTCTGCTGCGCGAGACCGGCTATGAATAGCTCGTCCGGTGGAGGGTCTTGGCACCGGCGATTCAGGAGACCGAACCCATGGGTGACGTTGGAGATACCGTTGAAGAGATCAATATCATCGAGAAGGGCCGCAATGGCCTGATCGAGGAAATATCCTCGTATAATCCATATCAGGGTTTCCGGGCCTACTACCGGGTCCGGCTGTCTGGTCGTCCACCCCGAACATTTATTACCCCGGAAGAAGCCGTAGAGTTCTACAACCTGAACGCCGGTGAATTCGCCTCCGGGCAGCAGATCAAAGGGCTCCGGTAAAAGCCTCCGGACCGGGGTTTTGTTTTCGATTCGGGAATCATTTCTTGC
>CAZSFB010000066.1:0-10421 GCA_964606035.1 uncultured bacterium
ACCTGTTGGAAATGCGAGTATATTTACTTTATAAATGGGCTGCGTGGCCAAGAATCCAATACAGAAACTGCCGCGGGCAATTTCCGAGGCGGTCATCAGCCGGGGCCGGAATCCCCGCAGGGGTGACGCGCCTTCCCGAGCGGAGGATGGGGCCCGTTTTCTTGAAGAACTGAAAAAGCAGGCATCAGTTCTGTTTGGCGGGATACTTCCGATGGGACCGGCTGCGGTCGTAAAGTTTTTGTCGGTACAGACCGAACTGGTGAAAGTCACCCGCCCAGATGGAGGTTCTGCCCCCGTACTGGATCTTCTACTCCGGCTGTCGGAAGGCGTGGGTCTCAATTCCGGCTATGCGCGGGTTTTGCGGGGCGCAGCTGTTGCGTTCATGCAGCATGGCTATGAGCGTGTCCGGATCGAAGATATTCTTGAGGCCGGAGACGTTTCACCACGTACCTTTTACCAGTTTTTCCGGAACAAGCATGAAGTCCTGTCCGCATTTGCGGATCTGTTCCTGACAGTTCTTGGAGAGATGTGCCGCCGGGAGCTGTCCCGGGAAGGGCCTCCGGAGGAACGGCTGCGACGGTTTGTGCAGATGCTTATTGGCGGAATGGCCATCGTGGAGCGCATGGCCCAGATCCTTGTTAGCGAGGCGATCCGGCCAGGAACTGAGCTTGAACCTCAATACGACCGGTTCCGCACCGAGATGATGTCCTTGCTTGAGCCCGTATTTCGGGAGATCACAGGTGCGGAACCGGATACGGTTCTGATACGCGTCCGGCTTATCGCTTCAATGGGGGCTCTCGTGGAACTCGGATTGACTTCGAAATCAACTCCCGAAGATCTGCAGCGGGCAGAACTGGTGGTCTATGAAATATTGAGGGGTCCGTGACCGCACCTGACGTTCATTCCTTCTCAACAGGGAAGTCTGATGCCCACCAGGCTTTCATGCCTCCAGCCAGTTGGACCACGTATTGATAACCGCGCTCGCGCAATAGCCGTACTGCTGGAATGCTCCTGTGTGCCGACAGGCATATCGTGACGACAGGACGCTGCGGATCAAGTCCGAGACGATCCAATTGGTCTGCCAGCTGGGTAATAGGAACATTCATGGAGCCTGAAATCCGGCTTGTTTTCCACTCCAGGGCGGTTCTTACATCAAGAACTTGCGGCGGGCTGTCAGTCGTCAGCCTTGTATGGAGTTCCGAGGCGCTGATCTCGGGAACCCGGCCGAATGGCACCCACCAGAACCGGTTCATCAGTCCCAAGGTATATGTTCCTTTTACCGGGTGGCGACTGGGGTATTGGCGAGCTGCCGCGATGAATCGCGAAACTCACGAAGCAGTCTGAGCGGCGCTTTTCCAGAGATTGCCACAAGATAGACTGCTGCCGTAGGGGCCGCGAGCCAGAACAGTCCGCTGACAGCCAGTTCGTCTGTCAGGTTGCCTTCCTTGGCCGGATTCCCCTGAAGGCGCGAAAGCAGCGCATCCCAGGTGTTTCCCGTAAGGTTTGCAATTGTCATTACGCGGGCAACTGTCTCAATCTGTCGCAATTCGGCCCTGGAGAATACTGTTTGCGCCTTTTTCACGAGTTCCTGGGCTGGTTTCCCCGCAGAAACCGCACGGGCATAGACCAGAGCCAGCCAGGTCTTTTCCGTGAACCGCCCGTGCTCAAAATGTTCGGGATCAATGCCCGACAGCCTCGCAAGTTCTTCAGGTGGAACACCTTCGTAGAGTGCCCACTGGGTGTGCATATAGTTGCAGTAGCGGCAGTCGTTGGCGCGTGCCACGGCCACCATGATTTCTTCCCGGAACTTGGGATCCATCTTTCCGCCAAACCAGATGTTTAATGCCTCTGGCAGGAGTGGGGTGACCCGGCTTGCATCACGGGCGATTTGACCAAGGGTATAGGTACGCTTTCGGAAAGGGGTCTTGTTTTTGGCCAAGGCGGGGACTCCTTATTCTTGTTGCAACTACCGATTCTGGCGCGATTCGAAACGGGAAGCCAGCCGATGATGCTGTGATATCCAGTTGGTTGAAGCGAAGGCTTAGCAATATTATTGACTCGTGCAAAGCCGAGAACGGGATGAGCAACGCTTATCGGCGGTAAAAGGAGGCACGAGATGCGTGCGGTCGTTTTTCACAGGATCGGTATGCCTCTCACTGTGGAGTCGGTCCAGGATCCCACTCCAAAGGGCAGTGAAGTCGTGCTGAAAGTATGCAATTGCGGTATCTGCGGCTCTGACCTTCACGCTGCGTCGCTTCCACCGGGGCTTCCTCCCAAGACAATCATGGGCCATGAATTTTCCGGTGAAATTGTTGCCGTCGGACCGGCGGTAACGGACAGGTGGAAAGAGGGTGACCGGGTTTGCGCACTGCCATTCATCGCCTGCGGCACCTGCGAGGCGTGTCTTTCGGGGGATGGTATGCGCTGTCCGAGGATTCGTGCCACGGGGTTGGGCCCGGTACCAGGTGCCTACGCGGAATATGTTCTCGCCGGTGCTTCAGAACTATTGAAGCTGCCCGAGAGTGTCAGTTTCCAGCAGGGAGCGATGGTGGAGCCGCTGGCGGTCGGCCTCAACGCGGTAAACCGGGCCGGACTGAAGTGCGGCGACAATGTTCTGGTCATCGGGGGAGGCCCAATTGGGCTCGTTACAGCACTTTGGTGCCGGTTCTTCGGAGCACGGCATGTGATCGTCTCCGAAAAGTCCCAAGGGCGCAGGGAAATGTCGGAAAAATTTGGCGCTACCGGTGCCATTGATCCGGCTGGATCGAATGTGGCGGGCGAATTCCATCGCCTTGCAGGTGCGGCACCAGATGTGATCTTCGAGTGTGTCGGGGTTCCCGGGATTATTCAGCAATGTGTTCAGAATATTCGGGCGCGAGGCCGGATTGTGGTGGTAGGGGTTTGCTCACAGCCCGACACGATTTTTCCGCTCATGGCAATTCTCAAGGAAGTTCGTCTCGATTTTGTTGTCGGGTACCGGAAGCAGGATTTCCAGTTCGCTCTCGATATGATGGCAGCCGGCCGGATTGATCCGTTGCCGATGGTGACCGGGGTGACAAACCTTGAAGGACTCTCCACTGCATTTGAAGCCCTAAAGACGCCGAACCGCCAATGCAAAGTATTGCTGGATCCCTGGAAAAACTGATCCTGGAGAACTTTACGCCATTTTTTGGACGGATATTCAGACAGGAGCCCAGCGCATCCGAAAGGACAAAGACCCGCTCCTTCCAGAGCGGGTCCTTATCTTCTGCATGCAATCAGGCTTTGTCGAGCATAGCCGTCAGTTGCTGGACAATTTCCTTGGCATGCGGTTTGGTCCGCTTCCACATGTTCCGGCCAATAATGAAGCCAAAGCAGCCCCCGTTGACGCATGCGGTGGCATTGGTGACTACCTGTTCCGCAGATGCGCCTTCACCGCCGGAAAACAGCACCGGTATGCCAGTGGAAGCTTTTACAACACGGCGGGCACGTTCGGTGGCCTGCGCAGCCGGATCCATTTTAAGGAGATGCTCCTCAAGATCCCGGTAGTATTTCGGCACCTTTTCATTCGACAGGAACTTTTCCCTGTCCTTGACGGCTTTCGGAAGGTTGCTCTTGACGATGGTGGCACCCATCTCCATTGCGAGCCGGGCTGCTGATTCAAGGGCGTAGGAGGTTTCCTTGCCACCCTTGGCATCGATCGCTTCACCCCGGGGATAAGCCCAGACAATAAGCGGCAGGCCGTAACGCTCGCAATCACGTCTTACCGCAGCAAGCTGCGGAAGATCCTCGTCCTGGCGTGGCGAGCCATAGTAAAGCGTATAACCGATTCCCGTGGCTCCAATCCGGACCGCGTCCTCCACGAAAGAGGTAGCGGTAGATAGTGCCTGTGCATCGGAAGGGATTGAGGTTTTTCCGTTCACCTTGACGATAAGGGGGATCCGGCCTTCGGTCTTGGTCCAGTACCGGCGTGCGATACCATAATGGACAGCAACGGCGTTGAAGCCCAGATCCGTTCCAAGCTCCATAATGTAGTCAGGATTTCCAGCATCACTCTCGGCTTCAAAATGCCTGCAGTCATGTTCGATAAACTGATCGTATGGCAGGATGATGGAGGTCCCGTTCTCACGAGTGATCTGGCGGACGCGGGCGAGTTCACCTGGTCCCAGACGGGCCTGGCGGAAAAAGCGCAAACGATCCTGCGGCATGGTGTTGTCTCCTCCCAAAAGCAGGGCCATCTTGTCCCAGCTTTCTTGCTTTCGTTCCTAACGGGGCTGATGAACAAGATCAATCGGGGCCCTCTGACGGCCTTATGGTCCGAGTGCCGGAATCCCCACAGTGCCATTTAATGCCCGAACCCCAATGGCTACCGCCGGCAGTCTCACGGATCCGGGCCCGACCTCGAAAGGGCCCACAGGCAATCCCGACTCGACTAAAAATCGCTGCCGGTTTCCACGCACCAGGATTCCAAGGATATACCGGCCGGGAGGGATATTCTCGAAGATGATAGGGGCACTGGAATCAACGGGAACGCGGGCCACCAGATGGTGTTCAATGAAACGAGACCATGTCGGCGTGGGTTCTTCCGGGCCTGGGAGTGATGACTCTTCAGTTACTGACAGAAGCACAACGCCTTCCGCTTTGGCTCCACCAGTATTCACGTGAATCTCGATCCGGGCGGACTCGGATCCCCCTTGCCGTTCAAATCCGGCCTCTGCCAAGCTGCGGGCGTTTTCATCCAGACGGAACTGGTTCTCATCCAGAAGTGCATAGAGGATCTTGTCGTACTCTGCGCGCCGGGGTCCGCGGGAGATCCGTTCCAGAAGGGTTCCACAGCTTCCCGGCCGGTGAAGATTCATGCATGCGATCCGGAGGCCTTCGTCAATCTGTTCAGGCAGGGCTTGGATGATTCCACTCGGAGCGAACAGATCTGCAGCTATGACAGTGGATTCGGTGTCCGGCTTGAGGACTGGAGGATCTATAAAAGTGATCGGATCCAGGGGTCTGGAAAGAAAAAGACTCCAGACTCTCTCTGGCAGCATTCTCGGGGTGATTCGCCGCTGGTCTTCAGCCTCATCATGCAAAAGCACTAGCGTAAGTCCTCCGGCGGGGGAGAGATTGGCAGGCCCAATCCGTCTGTCGCCTGCGTCTCCAATCCGGCTTTTGCTCTGGTTTGAAATCCAGAAATAGCCGATGGCCGCGGTCGCTATCAGTCCGGCCGACAGGGATACTCTGCGGCCACATCTTGCCGAAAGCCCCCAGGCAAGAATCAGCAGACCGGTTGTCCAGAAACAGAGCAGCAATGCACGAATTGCCGTGTCTTTTAGGAATCCGGGCAACGAAGGATAAAGGCCGAGCCTGACCCGCGAAGCCAGATGGGAGGCGACATGTCCGTCAGCGACGGTGCGTAAAATGAGGAAGGAGGCCGCGCCACAAACAAGAACAATGACAGGCAAGGAGAGTGCAACGGCTGACTCTGGCAGAGTGGAATCCTTCGGGCGTTTCCGGGCAAAATGAACCCCCATTGCGGCCATGACACCGGGAACGAGAGCCCAAGCGGGATGTCCTCCGGTTCGTGTCCACGGCGCAAATGAACCAAGCAATGTTACATGGAACGCCACCGTGATGGCGAAACAGAAATCCGCAGTGGACTCAGTCCATGGCTTGGTTTCGAATCCTGATGGTCGCATCCCGGCAGTGAGGAAACGGGAACCAACGAGGGCTGCGGCTGCAAAAACTCCTACCAGCGCCATGACAAGCGGTAGATTGGCAAGCTGGGTCGCCAGCCTGAGCAAGGGGATCCCGGAATCCGCCGCGAGCGGGACGACCGGGCCTTTAGGAACCGGGATGATATGGGCCGCCGAGATGAGGCCTACCCGCAACTCATACAGCAGATGCGGTATGCAGAGCAGAGCGAGCCCCAAAGCGGCCTTTTTATTCTGGGTCACGGCGGCACCGTAGCCCGATTTTCGCCGAAAAGGCTACTTCATGCTTTCCCGTGCGAAAGTATCGCGGAGGCCTTCCGTGAACGACCGGTTGGACCAGCCCAGGTCATGACTGGCGCGCTCGATTTCGAAATACCGGTCGATGGGAACGGGTACCGGGATGGTTGCCCAAGAGGATTTTCCTCCTGCGGATTTCCATGCCTTCAGAAACTCACTCATGGAAATCCGGTCGCCAGAGATGTTGTAGGCCTTGCCAGTGGAAACGTCCGGTTTCTCAAGGACCCGTGCGATGGCTTCGGCAACATCGCCGGCATAGACGAGGGGAAATATGAGTCCTGCGGGTGATGGCGCCACTGGCAGCTTCATCAGGCGCCGGATCCAGGGAGTGAAGTTCGTATCAAATGCGCCATAGATGGCCGAAGGCCGCACGGTTGTCAGCTCAAGGCTATTTGTGCCGGCAAGTTTCCATGCCAGTTGCTCAGAAAGGGCTTTTGAAATGGGGTAGACCGTCAGCCGTGATTTGCGGCTTTTTTCAGTGAATTGCGGGTGATCCTCGGTAACAGGCTTCTTGTGTCCGCTGTACACCGCGACGGATGATACGTGAACTACCCGATTTACACCGGAATCCTTCACGGCCTCAAAGACGTTTCGGGTGCCATCGATATTTGCTTTCAGGTGGTCTTCCCACTTCTGATTGCTGATATTGAACAGGGCCGCATTCGAGACAACAGCGTATGTACCCCGGAATGCCTCGGCGAGCCGGTCCTTTTCAGCCAGATCAGCTTTGCGCAGTTCTACACCTTGCGCTTTCAGCTCAGGCACCTTGTCCGGATTTCGAACGACACCAATCACATGGGCGCCACGTTCCTGAAGGGTTTCCACGATGTAACGGCCGAGAAATCCTGTCGCGCCAGTAACCGCGATATTTTTACCCTTCAGGTTCATGGCAACTCCCTTGCAACGGGTCCGTTGGACCCCTAACTTGCATCTCGTATATCCCGGAACCGGGAGCCAATTGCAAGAACTATGAGGTAGCTGGCCCGATGCGTGCCGCCGTCTATCACGCCAAGGATACAGTTAGGATTGAAAATGTCCCCGTGCCTGAGACCGGGCCTGGAGAAATTCTGGTTCGGGTAAAGTCCTGCGGTGTCTGCCAGTCTGATATCAAGAAGATTCATTACGGGCTCTACGAAGGCCCCCGGATATATGGGCACGAAACCTCCGGTATTGTTGAGCGAACCGGTTTGGGAGTCTCGAAATGGAAAGCCGGTGACCGGGTGGTTTTTCACCACCACTATCCGTGCAGGAAATGCCGGTATTGCCGCTCTGAAAACTACTCGATGTGCCAGACCTACAAAGACATTGTTTCAACAGCTGGCTTTACGCCGTCAGGTGGAGGTTTTGCAGAATTTGTGCTTTTACCCAGGCATCTGGCAGAAAATGCAGTTATCCGCATCCCGGATGATGTGACGTTTGAGGAAGCGACATTTGTCGAGCCCCTCAATTGTACCCTGAAGGCGATTCGCAAGGCACACGTGCAACCCGGGGACCATGCATGGGTGATCGGGGCTGGTCCGATGGGATTGCTGTTTGTCATGGCGCTGAATGCACTTGGCGCGGTTCCGATTGTTTCTGATCCCCTGCCGGAACGCCGGGAGCGTGCGAGACGCCTTGGAGCACGTCTCGCATTGGACCCTGCCGCCCAGGAATTTTCGGAAAATCTGCGAAGTGCAACGGGCGCAATTGGCCCGGACCAGGCATTTCTGGCGGTTGCCCTCATGAAGCCGCTTGAACAGGCAATCCAGCTTGTACGAAAGGGCGGCACGGTTTGCGTGTTCAGCGAGTTTCCCTCCGAGGCGAAGCTGACTGTGGACCCGAACCTGCTGTATGCCAGGGAGGTTGATCTCATCGGCAGCTATTCCTCTTCGGCGGCCGTCCAGGACCTCTCAGCAGAACTGGTCTTTTCACGCCGGGTTCCGGTGAAAGGGCTGATTTCGAAGGTCTATCCCCTTTCGGGACTTATGGATGCGATCCATGAGGCTGTTACGCCATCTGCCGCAACCTGCAAGTTGCTAATAGACCCTACAAGGTAAAGCAGGTAACAGGGGACGAATGCGCGCTGCCGTACTCCACGGGAGAGAAGATTTCAGACTTGAAGAGGTCCCGGTTCCCAAACCCGGACCGGGAGAGGTTGTCGTGCGGATCCACGCGGCGACCACGTGCGGTACCGATCTCAAAGTCTGGCTCCGGGGCGGGCATGCGCGCATGCTGGTCCCTCCGGCATTGTTCGGACATGAATTTGCGGGAGAAGTGGCAGAGACCGGTCCCGGAGTCACCCGGTTCAAGGTCGGAGACCGTATCGCCGCGAACAACTCTGCGCCCTGTGGCAATTGCTTTTTCTGCGGGAAAAACCAGCCGAACCTCTGTGAAAATCTGGTGTTTGCAAACGGGACTTATGCCGAGTTTTTCCGGCTGACGGAGGCCCATGTGCAGCGGGCCGCTTTAATGATTCCCGATGGAGTTCCATTCGAGGCTGCGTCACTTTCGGAACCCCTGGCCTGCGTCCTGTGGGGACTCGACAATACCCCTGTTCATCGTGATGAAGAGGTCGTGATTCTGGGGGATGGCCCGATCGGGCTCATGTTCGCTGCTGAAGCCGTAATGACCGGAGCCGTAGTCCGGGTGATCGGCGGTTCTGGCTCACGGCTCGGGTGCGCCCTGCGGATTGGAGTCAGTGAAACCTTTAACTATCACGACCGGAAGGACACCATTTCGCTGGTGAAATCCCGCTGTAATGCTGGCAGAGGTCCCGATCTGGTAGTCGAAGCGACTGGTAAACCCGATGGCTGGGTTGAAGCTGTGGAACTCGTCAGGAAAGGCGGCCGTATCAACCTGTTTGGAGGCTGTCCGAAAGGTACAACGGTCACTCTGGATACCGAGCGTATCCATTACGACCAGATTGCCATGGCCGGGGTTTTTCATAACACCCCTGAAACGTTCCGCCGCGCACTGGCGCAACTCTCCTCCGGGACATTCCCTGTAAGGGAAATCCTTACCGAAGAGCGGCCACGGGCCGAGCTTGCAACCGCCTGTGAGCGGATGAGACGGCGTGAAGTTGTCAAGGTCGTAATCCGGCCATGACCCCTTGAACCCTCCCGGAACCGTCTATACTGGCCGGTTACGTCTGGAGGCGGTGTGCCCGTGCGTTACAAGTCCGACAATCCATTCCAGCTTGTGAGCCCATTCCGGCCATCAGGCGACCAGCCCAAGGCGATTGATCAGTTGTCGCAGGGGATAATGGCAGGAGTCAGGCATCAGACCCTTCTTGGGGTGACCGGTTCCGGCAAGACGTTTACTGTCGCAAACGTTGTAGAGCGTATCCAGAAGCCAACACTTGTACTTGCCCATAACAAGACACTGGCGGCGCAACTCTATGGAGAGTTCAAGGAGCTATTTCCACGCAACGCCGTCGAATATTTCATCTCCTATTACGACTATTACCAGCCCGAAGCGTACATTCCCGGCTCGGACACCTATATCGAAAAGGACAGTGCGAGGAACGATGAGATCGACAAGATGCGGCACTCGGCAACCCGGGCCCTGCTCGAACGCCGGGACGTGCTGATCGTGGCGTCAGTTTCCTGCATCTATGGCATAGGTTCTCCGGACGCCTACGGCGACATGCTCTGTTTCGTTGAAAGAGGCGAACAGATCGACAGGGACCAGTTATTGAGAAAGCTGGTGGAGATCCTCTACCAGCGCAATGACGTGGATTTCGCCCGCGGGACCTTTCGGGTCCGGGGGGACGTGGTGGAGGTTTTTCCTGCCTGGGAAATGGACCGTGCAGTCCGGGTAGAGTTTTTTGGCGACGAGATCAGCTCGATCCGGCTTGTGGACGCACTCACTGGGACGACTCTGGAGCAGCTTGAATCCATCGCCATCTATCCAGCATCCCACTATGTGGTGGCACCGGACATGAAGTTCCGGGCCCTTGAGTCTATCAAGACCGAACTGCGAGAGCGGCTCCACGAACTCCGGGAACAGGGGAAAATGCTCGAAGCAGAGCGCCTGGACCAGCGGACAACATTCGATCTGGAGATGTTGCAGGAGGTTGGCACCTGTCCGGGAATCGAGAACTATTCCCGTCACCTCTCGGGACGGAAAGCAGGCGAGCCTCCAGCAACTCTCCTCGACTATTTTCCAAAGGATTTCCTGCTGGTCGTGGACGAAAGTCACCAGACCATTCCGCAGATTGGCGGCATGTCCCGGGGTGATCGTTCCCGTAAGCAGACGCTGGTCGAATATGGATTTCGCTTGCCGTCGGCCCTCGATAACCGACCTTTGAATTTCCAGGAGTTCGAGGCGCTTATGAAGGATGTTATGTATGTCTCTGCAACACCAAGTGCCTATGAGATGGCGCGCAGTGGTGGTCTTGTTACAGAGCAGATCATTCGCCCCACGGGGCTTTTGGATCCTGAAGTGGAAGTGCGTCCGGTG
>CAZSFB010000067.1:0-3084 GCA_964606035.1 uncultured bacterium
CGGACTGCCTGTTTGCCTCCGGCTCCCCCGGTGATTCAACCTGAGCCGCAGACATGACGACCCCATATATACAGGCCGTAATCTTCGATTTTGACGGCGTTGTGGCCGATTCAGAGCCCCTTCACCTGCGGCTTTTCCAGAGGGTGCTTGCCGAACGGGGAATCGATCTGACCCGGGAGGCCTACTACAGCCGGTATCTGCACCTGGACGATGCCGGCCTGTTCGAAGCCGTTCATAACGATACCGGCAAGCCCCTCTCCGCCGAGGAATCCCGCCGGCTGGTTCTCCGCAAGGAGGAAATCTTCATGGAAGAGGCCCTCCATGGCGAGGGTGCCGTGAGGCTTTTCCCGAACGTGGCTTCCCTGATCCGGGATATCCATGCCACCGGGATTCCCCTAGCCGTCGCATCAGGGGCACTGGCGAATGAAATCGAGGCAATCCTTGAACATCACGGGCTGATCGAGTGCTTCGATGCGATTGTCGGAGCACGGGAGTGTACCCATCACAAGCCACATCCGGAACCCTATGAACGGGCCTTCGATCACCTGAACAGGAATGGCCGCATCCGGAAGACGAACACGCTCGCCATCGAAGACTCGGTGGGCGGTCTCAACTCCGCACGGGCCGCCGGATGCCTTGTAGCCGCCGTGACCAACACCTATCCCCCAGATAAACTCCGGCCGCATGCCGACCTGGTAATGAACGGCCTGCCACCCACCTTTGCGGAACTGGACCAGCTGGCACTGGATCATCGTGCAGGGAAAGGCAGCCATTGCGCATGACGGCGGCCGTCAGAAGCTGGCTGAAACCCGCCCCTGGTGACCTCCCGCCAGTGACGGCCGTGGTGAGTTCTATCGCTCTCGGACTCTGCATTTTTGGAATCTGTTTCACCTTTGCGCTCGTCACGACAACCCCGGTAGTTCTGGGGACCATTTATGCCTTGCCACTGCTGGCTCTGGCGGCAGGTCTGTCGGGAATTTTTCTTGGTTCCACCCGAGCGCTTTCTTTCACCCGTTCCACCACGGGGCTGCTGCTCGCAGTGCTTCTGGTGCCTCTGGGGATTTCCGTGATTTTCAGTAACCAGACCCTTGAGAAAATGGGAGCTGCCTCCCTCTACCTGTACCTGCTTTCCCTGCACCTGGGCCTCAAAGGCGAGGCCAGGGCCATTCTGGGGCCGGAGGTGGCCAACGAACACCTGCCCCGAAGGATTATCGCCGTGGCAATCATCGCCGTTGCGTTCAGCACCGCCAGCTGGGTGTGGGCCGCCCGGAACGGTATCCAGATGTTCTGACCAATAAGGGAATCCTCCATGAAGGTCTTTCACCGCTCACAACCTGTTCCGCCGCCGCCATACGGGGTGGTGATCGTCAATCCGGCCGTCACGACGGTCTATACGCTGACCTGCGCCCATGATGACACCGATGATCCGGCCATCTCCATGGTGGCGGTAACCGTCACGCCATAGCCGCCGTGTTTGGCGGCCGGTGTCCGGTCACCTAGTATCCTGCCAGAGCTGGCCACAGAAGGATTCAGGACCATCCCGAATGGGGAACCGGATCGTACATGTCGAGGACGACGAGATCGTCCGGAAACTGATCGCCATGGCCCTCAGGGGGCCGGACACCGAGATCATCTCTGTGGGTGATCCGCTGGAGGCCGCCCATACCATTGCCACGGCCGTCCCTGACCTCATCATCTGCGACATCTCCATGCCCGGAAAGAACGGCTTCGAGGTTATCCGCGAGATCCGGAACGCCACACCTCCAGTGGAGGCACCTGTCATTTTCTTCTCGGCGATGGGTGATGATGTGTATGTGCGAATGGCCATGGATCTCGGAGCCGTGGATTTCGTCCGGAAACCCGCATCCGCCACCGAGATCCGCGCCCGGGTGAAAGCCTGGCTTGGTGATGGCGCCGCAAGCCGCCGCCAGAAGAGCACCGTCATGCGCGGACAGATGGACGTTCTGAACGTCGCTGACATGCTCCGGTTCCTCGACATCCGCCAGCGATCCGGAATCATCAAGATCTGGCAGGATGGACAACGCGTGGGAGAAATTCACGTCTCCCAGTCCCACGTGGTGGCGGCACTGGACAACGACGGCAGTGGTGAGGAGGCGGCCCGGCGGCTCGTTGCGATGAAAACGGGCGACATCGAGGCCGTGATCCTGGACCAGGTGGAAGGCCGCCCCGGCGTCAGGATCCCGCTGGGTAAACTGATCGGAGAGTCGCTTCCGCCCGTGGGAAACTGACCGCTACTTCCCCGTCCACTGAGGTTTGCGCTTCTGGGCGAAGGCCATCGGGCCTTCCAGGAAATCCTTCGACCTGAACATCTGCATCACCTGGTCATAGGCCCGATGGTAGGCCTTCTCCATCGTCGGCTCATCAAGCCCCTGAACTGCCATCTGCTTCATGGCCCTGACCGACACGGGAGCGCATTCAAGAATCTCTCCCGCCCAGCGGCGGGCGGCTGCCATGACCCCGGCCTGGGGGACCACTTCATTCACGAGTCCCCACTGGAGGGCCTCGGTGGTACTGATTTTCCGGCCAGTGAGAATCGCACCCATCGCAGGCTTATAGGGAACATGGCGGATCAGCCGGTGGGGCCCGCCACAAACAGCTGCCAGCCCCCGTCGCGCCTCCGGGAGGGCAAAATAGGCAGCTTCCGACGCAACTGCGATATCGCAGGCGAGTACGACCTCAAAGCCGCCTCCCACTGCGAGACCGTTCACGGCGGCAATCACCGGCTTCACACTGCCGAACCGCGCAGTGATTCCGGCAAAGCCGTTTTTCGGGAATGGCAGGCGCCCGCCGGAGGCTACCGACTTCAGGTCATTGCCCGCACAGAATGCCCGGTCACCACTGCCGGTCACGATCGCCACCCACAGATCCGGATCGGCCTCGAACTCGTCGAATACTGCCTGGCACTCGTCATGGGCCTTCGGATGCAGCGCGTTCATCACTTCCGGACGGTTGAAGGTCACGATCAGGATGCGGCCATCCCGCTCAGTACGGATAAACTCAGGCATGTAAAGACTCCCCGGAAAACAGCGTAACCGGAGGACCCGTCAGGGGAAACTTGATGAA
>CAZSFB010000067.1:3094-10236 GCA_964606035.1 uncultured bacterium
GGGCTCGAACCCGTGACCTCGACCTTGGCAAGGTCGCGCTCTACCAACTGAGCTAAGCCCGCCTGAGACGGCAAGGCCGGTATCTATCCAGAGCGTCGAGCGGTTGTCAATACCGGGCGGCTGGCAAATCAGACAGGGAAATGGCCTCGAATAAAAGCGGACCCCGCAGGCGTATTGACACGGCCTACGGGGTCCGGAAGTTGCGGTGAACTGTGGGGATTGGCTTTAAGGTCTTCCCCTGTACGGACGTCCCGGTCCTGACGCCGGTTTCGAGGTTTTTGGCCGCCCCCGCCGAAACGGATCAGGCGTTCATTATCCCCCGCTGGCCGGTCCGGCCGGAACTCCTGGTCGAGTCCAGAGGCGAGCCTCTAGGCCTCAGCCACCTCACTGATCATCGATTTGCTACAGAAACTATCCAAGTCGGACCACCTCCTTTCTCAGTGTAGGGAAAGAATAGCATCCGGCTTCGGCCACCGGGAAATTTCTGACGGATGAAATTTCTGTAACGCCGCCCTGTGTCAGAATCCGCAATATCCGAGTACTGCCCACTGGACCGTCGCACACAAAAGGCGAGAGGGACCAATCAGAACTTCTGGATTTTGGTGCCTTCTGGGGGAGCCAGTGTAAAGATGCTGTCGGGAATCTCTTCATTTTCGCGAACATCGAGGAACTGGATCGTCGTTTTCGAGCCCTGGTCGTCTGACTGGTAGAGTCCCTTGAGGCGGTACGATTTCGGGTCAACAATCAGCGTCATCACGAAATTGCCGAGCTTCGGGTCCTTCGCCTCGAGATAAATCCGGTAGTTCCCCTCGCCGTCGATCAGCCCGAGATCCGGTTCGCGGATATTGAATGACTCCTTCAGTTCACCCAGTCCCTTGAGAAAGTTTGAAGGTGTCGGCGAGTCGAATGCCTCTTCCAGCTTCTTGATCGCCAGGTATTTTTCCTCGGCGTTGTAATAGAAAAACACCTGCCCGTTGCTCACATACTGGAGCGGCTGCGGCTTCTGGTAGTCCCAGTTCATTTTCCCAGGCAGCTTGAAATAGACCTTCCCCTCGGCGGTCCGGACACGGCGGGAACCAGGGAGCTGCGTCTCCTGCCGGAAATCCGCCTGGATGGACTTCGTCTTCCGGTAGTTCGCCTGCACCTTCGCGGCGACCTCATCGACAGATACCTTCGGAGCTGCCTGCTGGGCTCGTAAACCCTGTGGCGCTCCCCAGACTGCACCGGCAACAAGCACAAACACGAAACCCAGATTCCTGCCCAACATCTTCTCCAGCATCGTCAGCCACCTGTTCACCGGTCACACGGTCATCCGCAATATACACACACTATCGTGTCAGGAAAGTACCCAATGCCAGATGATGATCTTTTCACCTGCTGGTCCTTTGCGCTTTCCTTCTAACCTTCAGGAAACCATTATCCCGAACCACCTGCCGCTCCCCTGGTACTGGGAGCGGTCCTTTCGCCTCGCCGGTCGCCAGCCGCTCCAGGTCACGAAGCCGCTCATCCGTCAGCGCGGAATCCGGCAATCCCCGCTTCCGCCACCAGCGGGCCAGCAGTTCCCGGCCAACCAGCGGACCGAGACCCCAATCTCTCGCATCAAGCGAATGCCCTTTCTGAAACCGCACCTTCAGCTCCGATGAGGCACGGGCCTGCACCCAGCTGTTCCACTCCGCATGCCTGCGGGCCAGTTCCGCCAGATGTGTACGGGCCCCCGGATGTACCTTTTCAAGAACGGGGAAAACCCCGTTCCGTATCAGGGTACGGGTCCGGTCAAAAAGTTGATTGGTCGCGTCCTCGCGCCAGGGAAGCTCCGCCGCCACAAGGATCTCCCGGAGCTGTTTCCGGGACAGCTCCAGCAGGGGCCGAATGACCGGCTTTTCCACCAGAAGCAGACCCGAAAGCCCGTCCATTCCCGCACCCCGGCAGATACGCCAGAGAACCGTCTCCGCCTGATCATCGGTGGTATGGGCGAGCGCAATCCATTCATTCCGCCGCCGGACCTTCCGGAAAAAGTCCCGGCGGACATTCCGCGCGGCCTCCTCCGTCTTTGGCGTCCCGGCCTTCTGTTGGTGAACCAGGATTTCAATCTCGTGGGATCGTGCAAGCTCCCGGCAGAACTGCTCGTCTGCATCGGACTCCCGGCCGCGCCATTTGTGGTTCACGTGCGCCGCGCGAAAATCAGGCAAGACCTTCCGGCGGCGCAATTCCAGCAGGACATGAAAAAGAGCCACGGAATCTCCCCCGCCGGAAAGTCCCAGAATCACCGGTGGGAACTCAACGGTTTCGAGAACCGCCGAAGCGGTCCGGGATGCCTCGTACAGCAGACGGTGGACAGGTCTTGATTCCTTCGACACGCCTCCAGTAAGTAGCCGCCTTCCGGGGTGAACAGCAAAACCGGGGCTGAAAAACGCCCGCCCGGAACCGGGGAGACTTTCCGTCATGAGTTCGACCATTACATCCATCAAGGCCCGCGAGATCCTGGACAGCCGGGGCAATCCGACCCTGGAATGTGACGTCTACCTGGACAGCGGCGCCATGGGACGCGCGGCTGTTCCGAGCGGTGCATCCACCGGCTCCCGCGAGGCGCTCGAACTGCGGGACGGCGGGAAGCGGTATCTTGGCAAAGGTGTCCAGAAGGCCGTGAGGATTGTTGAGGAAGAACTGGCCCCGCGCCTGCTCGGACTCAACGCCCTGGATCAGGGGCTCGTCGACGGCACCATGATCGAAGCCGACGGAACCCCATCCAAGAAGAAGATGGGCGCGAACGCCATACTTGCCGTCTCGCTCGCCACCGCGCACGCCTCCGCCCAGCACACGGGGCTCCCCCTGTTCCGCTACCTCGGCGGCGTGAACGCGGTGACCCTTCCCGTCCCGCTCATGAACGTCATCAATGGCGGCGCCCACGCCGACAACAACCTCTCCATCCAGGAGTTCATGCTGGTGCCGCACGGCGCTGGTTCCTTCTCGGAAGCATTCCGCATGGGCGTGGAAGTTTTCCATACCCTCAAGGGCATCCTGAAGGCACAGAAACTGGTGACCGCCGTTGGCGATGAGGGCGGTTTCGCCCCCAGCCTGAAGAACGACGAGGCGGCGCTCCAGCTTCTGGTCGAGGCTATCGCGAAGGCCGGCTACAAGCCGGGTAAGCAGGTCGCACTGGCCCTCGACTGCGCCGCCAGCGAGTTCTTCAACGAGAAGACAAAAAAATACAGCCTCGGGAACGAGAACTTCACGGCTGACGAGATCATCGCCTATTACGCGAAGCTGGCCGCGAAATACCCCGTCGTTTCCATTGAGGACGGACTGGCCGAAGGCGACTGGGCCGGCTGGAAGAAACTGACGGACAAGCTCGGCACCAAGGTGCAGCTCGTGGGAGACGATATCTTCGTCACGAATCCGGAAATCCTCCGGGAAGGTATTGCCAGAGGCGTGGCCAACTCCATCCTCATCAAGGTGAACCAGATCGGCTCCCTCTCAGAGACGCTGGAGACGGTGCGTCTGGCCCAGCAGAACGGCTATACCGCCGTCACCTCCCACCGCTCGGGCGAAACCGAGGATTCGACCATTGCCGATCTGGCCGTCGCCACCAACTGCGGCCAGATCAAGACCGGCTCGGCGTCCCGGTCGGACCGGATCGCCAAATACAACGAACTGCTCCGGATCGAGGAAATCCTCGGCTCGTCCGCCGTGTTCGCGGGCGCCCACCTTGGGAAGAAGTGGGGTGTCGCATAAGTCACCCCTGCGACATACCGGTAACAGGACGGCTCCGTCACGGCGGCCGTTTTGTTTGTACAAACCGTTTTTGTGACAGCCCATAAATGGCAGACACTCATCCGCAGCAAGGAAAACCGATGAGACTTCTCAGAACCCCCGACGAACGGTTTGCCGGTCTGCCCGGCTACTCCTTCCGGCCGAACTACCTGATGGTGAGCGCCGAAGGATGCCCGGAAATCCGGATGCACTATCTGGACGAAGGGCCCGCCAAGGGGCCCGTGGTGCTGCTGCTCCACGGCGAGCCGAGCTGGTCCTACCTCTACCGGAAGATGATCCCGATGCTGACGGCAAAAGGATACCGCTGCATCGCGCCTGACCTGATCGGGTTCGGCCGGTCGGATAAACCCACAAGGCAGAGTGACTATACCCATGCCCGGCATGTCGCCTGGACCGGCGATCTCCTCCGGCAGCTTGACCTGAAGGATGTCACTCTCGTCTGCCAGGACTGGGGCGGCCTCATCGGCCTGAGACTGGTCGCCGGGCAGGGCGGTCGTTTCGCCCGGGTGGTGGCTGCCAATACCGCCCTGCCCGATTTCCCCCGGGCCGGGGTGAACCCCGCCCTTTCCCGAATGGACACGCTCAAGGGAGTCGTGGGCTTCGGATCATGGTACCTGTTCTCGCAGCTCTATCCGTTCTGGACGGCCGGGCAGGTAGTGGCGCTTGGCTGCGCCACGAAACTCCCGCCCGAGGTCAGGGCTGCCTACGACGCGCCGTTCCCGTCACGCGACTACATGGCTGGCGCCCGTGTATTCCCGCGGCTTGTGCCGAGCGACGGCGCGAACAATCGCGCCGCCTGGGAAAAACTTGTCCAGTGGGGAAAGCCTTTTCTCTGTGCCTTCAGCGACAAAGACCCCATTCTCTCCTCTTTCGCGGGACTTTTTCCGGCACTGATACCGGGGGCAAAAGGCCAGCCACACACCACCATCCGCGGCGGAGGCCATTTCCTGCAGGAGGACCGGGGCGAGGAACTGGCCTCGGTTGTTGCCGCCTTTATCGAAAAAACCCGGTAACCTGCCACATTCGATTCGGCACCGGGGCCGTTGACAGAATGCCCCGGAAACCTTTATCAGTGGGCTCCCGCTCCGGACTTTTCCGGTGGCGGCTGATGCGGTCCCCCGCATGGCTGGGTAGCTCAGGTGGTTAGAGCGACGGTCTCATAAGCCGTAGGTCGAGGGTTCGAGTCCCTCCCCAGCCACCAATTCAACCATTCAGGATCATTGGGGAAATCGGCATCGTCCGGGTCGAGCAACCGGTCTTCTTCCCCCTCACTGTAGCCATTTTGTAGCCAATATTCGGATTCCGCATCCGAAGGCCCTACGTTTTCCAAATCGCCCGACGCATTTGGCTCTTTCCCGAGCAAGGAATCCATCCGGTCGGCAGCGTCTTGCTGCATCGACGGCAGAACGTGGGAATAGGTGTCGAGCGTCAGGCTGATCTGGGAGTGGCCGAGCCGCTCCTGGACAACCTTCGGGTGAACTCCCTGAACCAGCAGCAGGGTCGCTGACGTATGACGAAGATCGTGGAACCGGATGTCCGGCAGCTCCGCTTTTTCGAGCAGGGGCTTGAACGACCGCCTGAGCAGATTGCTCTTGCGAATATATCCGCCGTCCTTGTCGCAGAAGACGAGTGGGCCGGAATGGCCATCAGCCTTCATCCGCCTGCGGTGGTCTTCCAGAGCTTCAATTGCGGATTGAGGTAGAGCCACGGCCCGTTTCCCCTTGGCCGATTTCGTCTCGCCGATTGAAAACTCCCCGGCGATTTCAGCCAGCGAGCGCCGTACAGACAGCGTCCGATTGATGAAGTCGATATCCTCCCAATAGAGCCCCAACAGTTCTCCCTGCCGAAGCCCGGTCGTTATGGCGAGAACGTAGATTGCGTACAACCGGTCGGATCGGGCCGTTTTCAAGAACTCCCGCGTCTGTTCCGGCGATAGAACTTTCATGGGAGCATAAGTATGCCGTGGCTTCTGGACCGCGTCGCAGGGATTACGGCCGATCAATCCCCAACGGACCGCCTGTTCCAGCGAAGCATGTAGAATCAGGTGAACATGTTGTGTCGCTCGGGTTGAAAGCCCATCCCGAATCATCTGGCTGTACAGTCCCTGGATCTGAAGTGGAGTCAGCTTGGTGAGCTTAATGCCACCGATCCGGGGGATAATCCGCTTCCGGGTATGCCACTGATAGGTGTGAAAAGTGGTTGGCTTGACCTTATGGACCGCCACATCGGTAAGCCACTTTTCCAGGAACTCTCCAACGGTCATCCGGCCAGCGTCCGAAATCAGCCCGGAAGCCGCCTCATTCTGGAGAATCCGGAGCTTATCGAGAACTTCAGCCTTGGTCCGGCCGTAGATCGTTCTCCGCTTCCGCTTGCCGGCACCGTCATAGCCCAAGCTCGCGTAGGCGGCCCACTGGCCGTCAGCCCGCTGGAATACCGAGCCTTCTCCATTTCCGCGACGCCTAGGCACGTTCCGACTCCGTAGTTACCGGGAATAGTTCCGGATCAGGACAACCGGACATAATAAACGGTCCGCCCGGTCAGGGCGAATCTTTCGCACATGCTGAACCGACCAGCCGCTGGGCGGCGAACTCTTTCAGAGCCTGCCGGGGAAGTCTGCGCGAACGACCGATCTTCACATAAGGCAGTTCGCCCTTCTCCATGATCTCGTAAAGCTTGGCGCGGCTGATGCCGAGAAACCGGCAACCTTCATCGATCCGTGCGAGGCCGCTGTCGACCATCTTGAGCGAGTTGTTATCCATCGAGATTCTCCTTGGGGTGACGGTTTGGAACTATTCGAACTCCACACCGCAGAACCGGTTGAGCGGCACGAGCCCCATGTAGTCCTTTCGGACCTTGATCCGGGCGAGCCCTGCCCGGACCAGCTCATTGAAGGCGAGGCCGATCTCCTCACCGGAGATTTCGAAGCCTTTTGCTTCGACCATCTCTCGGATCTCGTGGATGAAGCTCGACGCGGCCGGGATGACGGCGGAGTGATGCCGGAGGCGGGAGTGGATCGCCTGGGCGAGCGGCGAGAGCTGCGGGGATTTATCAGCAGGCATTGGTTCCATGAATGATCGGTCCTTTTCACGAATCAGGATGCAGCCAGAGGGGAGGGAAATAAAATGGCCAATTATCCGGAATCTTTTGCCAACTTTCCCCGGTATGAAGCCCGTTACATCCGGAGTGGCCATCCCTTCCCCGTATCGAATGTGACGCTTTGCGGCTTGCTCAACAATGATCTTTTTGTGCGTCCACCGGCTTCACCACCTGACGACAGGGTATCAATGAACTGTTTGACTAAAAATGGGCCGATTGTGGTCACGCGGGAATTACCGGGAAAATACGTTCATCCGGAACGGTTGCGGGGGAAC
>CAZSFB010000068.1:0-10230 GCA_964606035.1 uncultured bacterium
AGTCAGTTCCGAGCTGGCCCCAATCCTCTGGAACTCCTGCCAGCCGGGACGGGAGATGATCGTCAAGGGGTTTCCCGATCGTCTCTCGGCCCAGTATCTCCGGGGTTTCTTTGAAGGTGCTGCCTCGGTCATCGGTGAGCCGGTTGCCGTGCGCTTGAATCAGGCATCAGGTGCCCTTCAGCTTTCAGTCGTGTCCGGACGCATAACCCCGGCCGCTGAACCGGCGCGCAAGTTAACCTGATGCCGCTTGCCCGGCGAGGGCGAGTGCCTTGCGGCTCAGCGCGCTGATGGGCGGCGGAATCTGCCATTCCATCAGTTCTTTCCATCCCGGATTATCAGGAAGCCGTTTCACTTCATATACCCTCAGGTGAATTGTCCTGTGGGTCAGCTTGTGTTCGATCTCGCCAAGGAGTTTTCCGCCCGAAGGTGCAGATTTTTTCTCCAGCGTAGGCAACTCCCACAAACCTCCAAAAAGTCCTGCCTCCGGGCGTTTTCTGTAAATAATATTTCCTGAAGGCCCACTGCACAGGAAGGCAGTCCAGTGAAGCTCAATAGCCTTGCGGGGTTTCCGGCGGGGAATTGAGATTTTCCCGTTTGAACTGCAAAGTGCCGAAACGGGACAGTCGCCGCAGCGGGGTGACTGCGGCCGGCAGACCGTTGCGCCCAGTTCCATGAGGGCCTGGTTGAAGTCGCCTGGCCTTTTGCGCGGGATGGTGGTGGCGAGAATCAGGGAGACATTTTCTCTCAGTCCTGTATCGCCTGAATGACCCGGCAGCTTCAGGATGCGGCTGACGACTCTTGCGACGTTGCCGTCAACGGCGGGGACGGCTTCACCGAAGGCAATGCTGGCGACCGCACCGGATGTGTAGGGTCCGAAGCCAGGCAGTTCCCGGAGCAGTTCCCGGGTTTCTGGAAGTTTTCCACCGAACCGGTCCACAACGATCCAGGCGGCCCGATGAAGGGTGCGTGCACGGCTGTAGTATCCGAGCCCCTGCCAGGCGTCGAGTACGTCATTTTCTGTGGCCGAAGCCAGGGCTGACACATCAGGAAACCGGACGAGCCATTTCCGGAAATAGGGAATGACGGTAGTGACCTGGGTCTGCTGGAGCATGACCTCGCTGATCCAGATGGCGTAAGGATCGCGGAGCTTTCTCCAGGGCAGGTCCCGCTGGCCCTGATCGAACCAGGCTAGAATCCGGCGGGCAAATGCCGGGGAAAGTTTCCGGCGGGACTTCATGCCGGATTTTCAGTTCTGGGGGGTCTGGGCACTGCGCCGCCGGGCAGGATCAATCACGGGCATTTCCGGCAGTTCGAAGCCGACCAGTTCGGAATCCACGTTGTTGCCCGGATCAGTGGCGATAAACAGCGCGCCCTTGAAATCGTTGGCAGGATCCGGCGGAATGATTGCAAGACCTTCGGCATTTCCGAACCGGACAGAACTTCCGCTTTCATTTACCTTTCCGAGAAAGCTCCAGATGCCATCGACCCGCGGTTTGTCCCGCCAGTCGATGGCGATGACGATGCGGGAGTGCCGGAGCAGCACCCAGAGGCGTTTTTCACTCTCCTGCCAGGTGATGTCACCGATCGAGCCGGTTTTGCAGTAACGGCCGTAGTTGATAGCTTCCTGACGGGGGACTGCCGGGCAGAGGTAGCGTTCACCGAGTGCCGCGCTACGGGGCTTTACGCCCTCTTCCTGGACTGGCGGCTTCCAGCTGGCGAGCATGTACTCGGTGACAGATCTTTCGATCTGGGTCTGGGTCAGCCGTATGAGACGGTCTGGTTTTTCCTCTTTGCGGACGATTTCGGCCGGACACCGTTCATTGGCACTGAAAAAGGTCCGGCCTTCCGCTCCGGCAACAACAGCAAGCCCTTCGGTGGAACGGTTGGCTGGGGTTCCCGCGCACTCGGTTGGAGTTCCTTCGTCTCCGATGGGACGGGGGAGGGGGACAACGTTATCCACTTTCTTTGTCTCAAGATCGAAGCGCCATGCCTGACGCTCGATTTCCGAGGCGATCCAGAGCCATGTCTTTCCATCAGAGTGTTCCACGTCGATGGCCTCGAAATCCGGCCATTCCTTCCAGGCCATCTCGCGGCTTCTGGGTAGCTCGAATTTCGACAGATCATGGGCATCTGCATCGAACATGTCGGCACCCATAGGGTCCTTCAGGAAGGCGACCTTGAGCCGCCGGCCGTCGTTGACCATCCATAGACCCTTGTTGACCGGGTCCCAGGTGAGTCCTGACACCTCACGCATTGGCAGTACGCGCCGTTTCACTTCCTTCAGCCGTCCGACTCCCGGATAACGGTCGGTCCAGTCGTACTGGCCTTCAGCCGTCGCCTTGTATGCTGCCGTGCAGCCACTCGAGAGAACCGCGCATGCACCAAGCAGAAGCAGGTATTTATGCAAGAATCACCACCCTGACGTCGTTGAGATTGTTGCCGGTCGGCCCCGTGACCACCAGATCGCCGGTGGCATCGAAAAATCCGAAACTGTCGAACTCCTCAAGACGGCGTTCGGGATCGAGCCCGAACGCCTTCCCCTTTTCCAGTGTCCGGGAATCCACCAGAGCACCGGCTGCTCCTGTGGCGCCATCCCGGCCGTCCGACCCGGCCGAGAGTAGCACCCATTGTCCCGCCCGCAACCCGCGGCGGCGCGCCGTCACAAGAAATTCAAGTGCATAATGGGTGCTCCGGCCACCCCGGCCGGTGCCTGAGACTTTTACCGACAGTTCTCCGCCGGAAATGAGCACGATAGGGCCTTCGGGAATCTCCCGCCGGTATTCTTCGATCAGGTCCAGGTGTCGGTGGACAGCCTCCGTCACATTGTCCTGCTCGTTCCGGCCCACTATGCGGGTCAGCCGCGCGTCCCGGAACAGTGTGCCGATTTTTTCCAGCAGAAAGCCGTTATCGGCGAGCACGATATGCGGCGGGACGGTGCGGGCGCCGGGCTTGAGTGTTTCAAGGAGCGGTGCCGTGGTGACGGTGAACAGCAAATCCCTGACCGGTGGTGGCAGTCTGTCCGATAGATGGAAGCTGCCGATGACGCTGCGGGCGTCTTCAACTGTGGTCGGATCAGGGATAAACGGGCCCGAGCCGATTGTGGTCAGATCATTTCCCGGGACGTCCGAAAGGAGCAGGATAACTGGTTCAGCCTCCGCTGGCAGGGCACCAAGCAGGCCTCCGCCCAGTGCCGGGCACAGGTGCTTGCGGACGGTGTTGATCTGCCGGATTCCGGCGCCGGAATTAAGCAGCAGGGCGGTTGTTTCCGCCAGGTCGGCGGTGCTGATCTGGTCGTGAGGATAGCCAAGCAGCGAGCTGGTTCCGCCAGACAGAAGCGCCAGCAGTTGGTGTTCTTCTTCCGGTGGAAAATCCCGCATCCACTGGAGGGCTGTCTTGCCCGCCTCGGCGGAGCCGGGCCCCGGCACTGGATGGTCACCCTGGATGCAGACCGTCCCGGCAGGAAGACTGGCCGGTGCGGATTCGGTGGAGATGCACAGCACTCGCTGGAGCCTAGGTCCGATGATATCAACCACCGGACGCAGCATCACGCCAGCCGCCTTTCCTGACGCAAACAGATGGACAGGGTTCTTGGAGCTGGCGAGGTCCCGGAGGGACCGGTTCCCATGATAGGAGCCCTGAAGGCTGAGCGCGTCCCTCACAAGGATTTCGGGACGGGCGGCCTCAAGTGCGCTCCGGAAAGCACTCAGGATGCGCTCCCGGAGCTGTTCCATTTGTGGATCTTCTGGAAAGCTCACGCGGGCTATTCGGTGGGGATGTCAACGCCGGACTCACGGACCAGCTTCGTGAACACTTCCTTGTCGATCGCCTTTTCGTAAGCGGCGAGCGGGGTGATCTTGCCCTCCTGCACGTATTTCATGAGGGCCTGATCCATGGTCTGCATGCCCAGTCCGGTCCCGGTCTGGATCATGGAGTTGATCATGGCGATCTTTCCTTCGCGGATGAGATTGCCGAGTGCAGAAGTGGCAATGAGGATCTCGTTTGCGGCACAGCGCCCCTTGCCGTCGGCGGTCTTACAGAGCTGCTGCGCAATCACAGACTTCAGCGAGTCGGCGAGCATGACGCGCACCTGCGGCTGCTCGTCGGCGGGGAAGGCATCGATGATCCGGTCGATGGTTTTCGCGGCAGAGTTCGTGTGCAGGGTACCGAATACCAGAATGCCCAATTCTGCAGCGGAGAGTGCCTGCCGGATTGTCTCCAGGTCGCGCATTTCACCGACGAGGATAATGTCAGGGTCTTCGCGGGCGGCCATTTTCAGCGCGGAGGCGAAGGAGTGCGTATGGGTGTGGACTTCGCGCTGAGTGATGAGGCACCGCTTGTTTGGATGCACGAATTCGAGCGGGTCCTCGATCGTGATGATGTGGGCGTCACGGGTGTCATTGATATAGTCGATCATCGCGGCAAGGGTCGTTGATTTACCGGATCCTGTTGGCCCGGTAACGAGGACGAGTCCGCGCGTGAAGTCGGATATTTTCCGGACCACCGGCGGCAGGTTCAGCTGGTCGATGGTCAGGATTTTCGTGGGAATGATACGGAGCACACCGCCGATTCCGCGTTGCTGGTTCAGCAGGTTCACACGGAAACGGGCGGATCCGTCCGGAAGTTCATATGCACAGTCCAGGTCCAGGTGGTTTTTAATCGTTTCCCGCTGGCTCTCCGAGATAAACTCCAGCAGGAATGATTCCGACAACTCCGGCGTAAGCACCGGCTGGCCTTCGATCGGCACCAGTTCTCCACGGAGCCGGAGCATCGGGGGTTTGCCGATGAACATGTGAAGGTCGGATCCGTTTTTCTCGACCATGATCTTGAGGAGTGTGTCTATCTGGTTTGGCATGTTTCAGTCCGTTGGCCGGTTGCTGCTATGGTTGGGAAGGGTGTCCGCATCAGGATTTTACCGGGGGTTTCCCGGCCGGAGGAGCACCGGCAGGCCGGGGTGCCGCTGCCGGTGCGGCGGCTGGCCGTGCAGCAGGTGCTGCGGAAGGCGAAGGAACCGCGCCCTCCGCTTCGGCCGCCTCTTTTGGAGCGAATTGGGCGAACAGCTTGGGGTTCGCCGCGTTCTTGATTGCGGTTTCCGGTGTAATCCGCCCTTCCTTAAGCAGAGCCATCAGTGAATCATCCATGAGCCGCATGCCACGGGATTTTCCGGTCTGCATCAGGTTCGGGATCTGGAATGTCTTGCCGTCCCGGATGAGGTTGGCGAGCTGCAGGCTGCCAAGAAGCAGTTCGTAGGCCATGATCATGCCGGGACCGTCGGCCCGGGGAAGCAGCCTCTGGGTGAAAACGGCTTTAAGGGTTTCCCCCAGCATCGCCCGGATCTGGTTCTGCTGGCCTGCCGGGTAAGAGTCGATGATCTTGTCCACGGTCTTGTGTGCCGAAGATGTGTTCATGGAACCGATCACCAGGTGTCCTGTTTCTGAAGCGCTGATGGCAAGAGAGATGGTTTCAAGGTCCCGGAGCTCGCCCACCATGATCACGTCCGGATTCTCGCGAAGCGCGGCCTTGAGTGAGTTGGCATAGGAACGCGTGTGCATGCCGAGCTGCCGCTGGTTTACCGCTCCCTTCTTGATCGGATGGACATATTCGATCGGATCTTCGACCGTCAGCACGTGATGGGACCGGGTCGCATTGATGTAGTCCACGATCGCCGCAAGGGTGGTGGATTTTCCAGTGCCAGCGCCGCCAGTGATGAGAATCAGCCCCTGATGGTTGTCGCTCGCTTTCCGCATCACCTCGGGAATGCCGAGTTGCTCGAAAGTCGGCAGGTGGTTCTTGATGACGCGGAAACAGATGTCGATCCCCTTCCGCTGCATGAATGCGTTCGAACGGAACCGGCCCACTTCAGGGATCTCGTAGGCGAAATCAATCTCCCATTCCTTCTCGAACTTCTGGACCTGTTCTGAGTGGCGGTCAGGTCGGCGAACTTGAACTTCTTCAGCTGGCCGAACTGCCGGACCATCGGCGGCACACTTACCGAGATGTGGATGTCACTTGCCGCCATCTCCACGGCTTTCTTGAGAAACATGTCGATCTTTGCCATAAGGACAGGCGCTCCCCGAGACGCTGTGAAATCAGCCGGAAGTCTGAAACGACATGGGCCGGACGGCAATAAAAAAAGGTGGCAGAATCCGGGACCAGATTCTGGTCGTCGCACTGGATATTGGCGGCACGAACATGCGGGCCGCGGTCGTGGACCGTAACGGTACGGTTTTCGGGCGGGTCGAAAAATCGTCAAGAGTGCTGGAAGACCCCCTGCGGGTGGCGCGGGAGCTCTCGAAACTGGTCCGGGAGGCCGCTCTTGCGGCCCGGATACCGGTCAACAGGGTCGCTGCGGCAGGGGTGGCTGTCGCGGGTGGTGTGGATGCCCATGAGGGACTTGTCACCCAGTGCCCGCAGTTTGGCCGATGGAAAAACCTGAGGTTGAGGGACAGTCTGGCTGGTGAGCTGGGTATTCCTGTGACGGTGGCGAATGATGCCGATTGTGCGTTGGCTGGGGAGCAATGGCTTGGTTCCGCACGCGGGATTCTGAACGTAGCCGGGATTTTCATGGGTACCGGCCTCGGTGGCGCGCTGATCATTGATGGAAAACTCTACAACGGGCCGTCCGGTATGGCGGGTGAGTTTGGCCATATGCTGTATGACCGGCATGGCCACCGCTGCAACTGTGGCCAGGTCGGCTGCTATGAAACAGTGGCTTCCGGAACAGGTGTACGGAACAGTTTCGCTGATGAACTGAAAGCCGGGAAACCGTCTGCACTTGCGCCGAGGTTCAAGAAAAACCCGGACGTAGTCACGGCCTCCGTGATTGCCCGTATGGCGGCCGCCGGTGATCCTGCTGCGAAAGAAGCGTGGGACCGGCTCGCCGATGCGCTCGGGACCCTGCTGTCAGCCCTTGTCATGAGCCTGTCGATTGACCGGTTCGTGATCGGCGGCAAGGTTGCCCGTGGCTGGCCGCTTTTTACCCGGAGGGCGATGAAGGTCATGCGGGAACGGAGTTTTCGTTACCCGGCCCGCCGGGTGAGGCTGCTCCGGGCGAGGCTGGGGGATAATGCTGCCATTGCGGGAGCGGCCCGGCTTGCATGGCGGCTGGTGGAGCCGGCTGAAAGGAACCCTTGAGCAGCATGGAAAAGAGTTTTGATTTCTATTTCGACGTGGTGAGTCCTTATGCCTATCTGGCTTCGACCCAGATGGATGCCCTGTGCGGACGGACCGGCGCCGTCTGCAAATGGAAGCCATTTTTTCTGGGCGGTGTGATGCAGGCGACTTCCAACAAGCCGCCTCTCATGGTGGCTGTGCCCGCAAAGCAGCGGTGGATGATGCGGGATGTCCAGGACTGGGCCGACTATTATGGCGTGAAAATCGGTTTTCCAAAGGGACAGTTTCCCTTCAATTCACTGAGCTACCAGCGGGCACTGGTAGCCGCTGGAGCAATGGATCCGGCAAATGTACGCAAGCTGGCGCAAGCTCTTTACGAACGGCTCTGGGGACAGGGTGGAGATCCGGCCGATCCATCAATCATGACTGAAGTATGCAAGGCGGCAGGGTTTGATGCAGCAGCATTGCTGGAAGCCGCCGGCCGCCAGGAGGTCAAGGACCGGCTGAAGGCGAATACAGATGAAGCGGTAAAGCTTGGGGCTTTTGGCGCTCCCACCTTTGTATACAAGGATTGCTTCTACTGGGGTAATGACCGGATATGTCTTCTGGAAAAAGCCTTGAAAGCCTAGTATTTACAGCTAATTAAGCAGAATCTCCTTGAATCTTCGGTTTATATACGTATACTGGCCACATGTTGACCAAGCGCCAGAAGGAAGTTCTCGATACCATTGAAACCCTCGCCCGGGATCTGGGCTATGCCCCCAGCTACCGGGAGATTGCCGACGCCCTCGGCATCAGTGCACTTTCCACCGTGCAGCAACACGTGGAGGCACTTCAGCAGAAGGGTTTTCTGAAAAAATCATGGAATCATAACCGTTCGATCGAGCTGGTTGAGCGGCCCGAAGCTCCAAAGGCCGTGACGCTGCCGTTGCTCGGAGTGGTGGCTGCGGGACTTCCGATCCAGGCGGTGGAGCAGCAGGAGACCCTGAACGTTCCCGCCGATCTCCTTGCGCGGGGGGATCATTTCGTTCTCAAGGTACGCGGCGATTCGATGATCGAAGACGGAATCCACAGCGATGACTACGTGATCTGCCGGAAGGCGGAAACTGCCGGAACCGGCGAGACAGTCGTGGCACTGATCCGGAACGACCAGGTGACACTCAAGCGGTTCTATCGCGAGGGGGTTTCAGTCATCCGGCTGGAACCGGCCAATGCCAGGATGGAGCCGATCCGGGTGAATGCCGAGGATTGCGAGATCCAGGGCGTCGTGGTCGCCGTCCTCAGGAAATACTGACGGCAGGATCCGGGGCACCGCCGCACGGAGCCCGACAATGACAACCCGTCCCCCGCTCATTGCCCACGTCGATCTGGACGCCTTTTTTGTCGCGGTCGAACGGCTGCTCGATCCGTCTCTGGTGGGAAGGCCGGTTCTTGTGGGTGGGCGTTCTGCGAGATCGGTTGTCGCGGCTGCATCCTACGAGACCCGGCGGTACGGGTGCCGGTCTGCCATGCCGATGCGGCAGGCACTTGAACTCTGTCCGGAAGCGGTCGTGCTGAACGGCAACCGGCAGGCCTATTCCGAATATTCCCGCCGGGTGTTCGCCATCATGGAAACACTCGCCCCGGTCGTCGAGCAGGTATCCATTGACGAGGCCTATCTGGATCTCGGTGGCTGCGAGGGTTTGCTTGGTCCACCGCTCCGGGCCGCGCACCGGATCCGTTCTGAGGTCTGGAATAAAACCGGGCTTGTCATCTCGGTGGGCCTGGGTGTGAACCGTACGGTAGCGAAGATCGCCTCTGGACTCGCGAAGCCGAACGGGATCCTCTGGATTCCGGCCGGCTCCGAACAGTGGTTCCTCGCGCCGCTCAATGTGGAAATGCTGCCTGGCGTGGGTCCTGCAACCATGTCCCGGCTGCACGGCATGGGGATTTATACACTCGGTGACGCGGCCCTGAGGGATCCCGGTGACCTTGAGCGGGAACTGGGGTCCCTTGGGCCCTGGATTCATGAGCGGGCGTGTGGGGTAGGCTCGTCGGAGCTGGTGCCGGAACAGGATGCAAAGTCGATGGGCCGGGAGACGACCTTCGAGAAGGATATCCGCGACTGGCGCGAACTTGAACGGGTACTGGCGGAACTGGCCGAGGATATCGGGTCACGGCTTCGCCGCCATGGTGTAAAGGCACGAACTGTGACTGTGAAAATCCGGGATGGAAAGTTCCGGACCATCACGAGGGCGGAAACTCTCCCTGAACCCTCCGCATCGGATGATGTCATCACCCGGACTGCGTGGGAACTGTTCCGGCGGCACTGGCCGACATCCCGGCCGGTGCGGCTTATCGGAGTGACATGCAATAATCTCGACAGCGGTGGCGCAAAACCGGTTCAGGCCGGCCTGTTTGATGTACCGAAGGATCAGCGGCCGGAGCGGCTGGATTCCACGGTGGATATTCTTCGCGCCCGGTTCGGGGAGAAGGCGGTTCTCCGCGGCCGGACGGTCAAGGCATAGCCGTTCAGTAGGTCCGGTAGCGTTCCTCGAGCCACGGATCGCCGCGCATGTGGTAACCGTTCTGTTCCCAGAATCCGGCACGGTCCTTGTCCAGGAATTCAAGCCCGCGCAGCCACTTGGCCGATTTCCAGAAATACAGTTTCGGCACCAGCAGCCGGAGCGGATAACCATGTTCGGGAGAGAGTTCCTTGCCGTCGGCCTTGATGCCGCAAATGACATCAGGTTCCGTAAAATCCTGCATCGGGATGTTGGCGGTGAAACCCTGCTCGCAGTGGGCAATCACAAACTTTGCCGATGGCTTCACTCCGGCCCGATCCATGAGGAGCTTCACCGGGACGCCTTCCCAGGACATGCCGAGCTTGCTCCACGTGGTCACGCAGTGAATGTCACATTTCACCTGGATCCGTGGGAGAGAGAAAAACTCATCGTAGGAAAACTTCACGGGGGACGTGACTTCACCGAAGATCCGGAAATCCCACCGGGCCTTGTCGAATCTGGGCACGTCTCCATAGTGGAGGACCGGCCACCCCTGGGTCTCGCGCTGGCCCGGGGGAACTCGGTTTTCCCGCAGGGTGTCGGTGCTGACGACGGTCTCGGTGATCTTCGGGTCGCT
>CAZSFB010000069.1:0-4657 GCA_964606035.1 uncultured bacterium
TCGCAGCCACTTCCACGGAAATCACCGCAAAACCCCGTGTGGTGAGTGCCTCTCTCACCTCGTCAGCGGTCTCCGCCACCATCCGCCCGTTGTACGGATGCCCCAGGGCATCTTTTGATTTGAAATCGAACTGGTTCATGGCGCTTTCAAGTGTCCCGCGTACCGCTGGAGGCCGGAATGATCCCCATCACACATCCGGCAAGGGGCGCTTTCAATTTCGCCACTTTTTGACGTCGTGACAAGGGGGCTGCCCGCCAAAAGGCGCTCTAGACTGCCAATAAACGCGGATTTTCCGCCAGGTACCCGCCAGTTCGCATCAGCAGTCCTTACTGGAACCGCTTGAAGCCCCGGGCGGCGATCTCGTTCGTGAACGCCGGGAAAATCCGCTTCATGTAGTCAATGAGATAGGTCTCACGCGCCACGAGCACACGGGCCTTGTTCTTCTCGATACCGTCAATGATGCCATCGGCTACGGCCTTGGGCGGAAGGGTCTTCGTCTCGAAGAACTTCACCGCCTTTTCCTTCCCCACGCCGGTGTCGCCGGTGAACCGTGCGCTTTTCACAATGTTTGTGTTGATGCCGCCCGGATGCACCGACGTGACACCGATGCCGGTACCCACCAGTTCCGCCCGGATCGATTCGCTGAAGCCGCGCACGGCGAACTTCGTCGCCGCATAGGACGATTGCGTAGGCAGGCCGATGATCCCGAACACGCTGGAAATGTTGACGATGTGTCCCTCGCCCGCCTTGCGGATGTGCGGCAGGAAAAACTTGCAGCCGTAGACCACGCCCCAGAAGTTGATCCCGACGATCCACTCAAAATCCTCCAGGGAATGCTCCTCGAGCGGTGCCGTGACGGATACCCCCGCGTTATTCACGATCACGTTCACCTTGCCGTGGGATTTGACCACCTCGTCGGCGAAGGCGGCCATGAGGTCCTTTTTCGCTACGTCCACGATATGCCGTGTGATGTTGACGCCGCTTGCAGAGGCGATTTTTGCCGTTTCAGCGAGCCCGGCCTCGTTCACGTCAGCGAGGGCCAGGTGCATCCCCTTTTTTGCCATCTCGATGGCCGTCGCCCGGCCGATACCGCTCCCCGCGCCCGTGATCGCAGCCACTTTTCCCCGGAGGTTCTTCATGCCGATGTTCCTTCGCTTTCCCCGGCCGGCTTCCGGCCAGCGGAGCCCCGAGTATTTCACGGATTAAACAAAGTGCAAAAACGGACTGTTTCGTTACGTCACCGCTTCCAGCGGCCGCTCCGGCCGCCGGATTTTTCAATGAGCCGGATGCTCTCGATCACGATACCCCGCTCGGCGGCCTTCAGCATGTCGTAGACGGTAAGCGCACCGGCACTAACTGCCATGAGCGCCTCCATCTCGACCCCGGTCTCGCCGGTGGTCTTCACGGTGGCCTCGATGGTCACGACCCCCTTCGGATCAATGGAGGCATCCACCTCGACGCCAGTGACAGCAATCGGGTGGCAGAGGGGAATGATGTCCGCCGTCCTTTTGACCGCCTGGATGCCGGCGAGGATCGCCACCTGGAGAACGTCACCCTTTTTCGTGCGCGTTGTCCTGACCAGCTTCGCTGTCCCCCGCGAGAGCCGGACCCTCGCCTCGGCGCGGGCCACCCGCTGCGTCCGGGGTTTTTCCGAAACATCCACCATCCGGGGTTTTCCGCGTGAATCCATGTGGGTGAGCCGCTTTGCCATGTGCCTTCCGTACCCCGCTCCGGGGTGTAGCGGCAAGCGGTGGAAATCCGGTCCCACAGGCGTTATAGAAGCCTCCCCTTGGGGACAACTCCCCCGGAGAAGCCGCCCTGAAGAACCTCGTCAAGAACTCTCCCTTCCTCGAAGCCCTGACCTCCCGCGTCCTCGTGTTCGATGGGGCGATGGGCACGATGATCCAGACCTACCACCTCACGAAGGAGGATTTCGGCGGCAAGCAGGGAGCGAACGACTACCTCGTCCTGACAAAACCGGATGTCATCCGCGAGATCCACTCCAAATACCTTGAGGCGGGCGCCGACGTGGTGGAGACCTGCACCTTCCAGTCCACCCGGCCCCGGCTCGAAGAGTGGGGGCTCGGCGACAAGGTGGCCGAGATCAACATCCGGGCGGCGCAGGTTGCCCGCGAGGCGGCAAGCCGGTACTCGACGCCAGAAAAACCCCGGTTCGTTGCCGGTTCCATGGGACCCACGGGATTCCTGCCCGGCTCGTCCGACCCCGCGCTGTCGAACATCACGTTTGACCAGCTCGAGGAGATTTTCCGCGAGCAGGCGGCCGCACTCGCTGAAGGCGGCGTGGATGTGCTCCTCATCGAGACCTCCCAGGACATCCTGGAGGTGAAGGCGGCTGTGGCCGGCTGCGAACGGTTCCGGAAGGAAGCGGGCCGCTACGACATCCCCATCATGGCCCAGGTGACGCTCGACCAGACGGGCCGGATGCTGCTCGGCACCGACATCGCCACCGCGCTGGCAATACTGGAAGAACTCCCCATCTCGGTCATCGGCATGAACTGCTCCACGGGCCCGCGCGAGATGCGCGAGCCGGTGCGTTATCTCGGTGAATACTCCTCCGTGCCGATCTCCGTGATTCCGAACGCCGGGATGCCGGAAAACGTGGACGGAGAGGCCCACTACAACCTGAAACCGGACGCGCTTGCCTCCGAGTTGCGCGAGTTCGTGGAAAAGCACGGCATTGCCATCGTGGGCGGTTGCTGCGGCACGACTCCTGAGCACATCCGGGCGCTGAGCCACACCGTGGCGGGACTGAAACCCGGTCCCCGGCCGAAGTTCCACCTTCATACGGTGGCGAGCCCCATCAAGCCGCTCCGGCTGGACATCGACAACCCGCCGGTGGTGGTGGGTGAGCGGCTGAACGCGCAGGGCTCGCGCAAGGCCAAGGACATCATGCTCGCGAGGGACTACGACGCGCTCGTGGCTCTCGGCAAGGAGCAGGTTGACGACGGCGCCCACATGCTCGACATCTGCACGGCCATGACCGAGGCCCCGCTGGAGCGGGAACTTATGGTGACGCTCGCCCGCCGCCTGTCGCAGGAGACCGACGCGCCACTCATGATCGATTCCACCGAGGCGGAGATCATCGAGGCGGCCCTGAAGGTGATCCCCGGCCGGGCCATCGTGAACTCGCTGAATCTCGAAGGTGACGGCTCTCGCCTTCACCGCATCGCGCCGCTCATCGCCAAATACGGCGCCGTCACCGTCGCCATGACCATTGATGATTCCGACCCGGAGGTCCGTGGCATGGCGAAGACCGCCGTCCACAAGCTCCGGGTGGCAAAAAAGATTACGGAACTGTGCACCCGGGACTACGGGCTGGACCCGGACCAACTCGTCTTTGACGTGCTCACCTTCACGCTCGCCACCGGCGAGCAGGAGTTCCGCCGCTCGGCCATCGAGACCATCGAGGGAATCCGGGCGGTAAAGAAGGAAATACCCGGCGTGTTCACGGTGCTGGGCGTCTCGAATGTGTCATTCGGGCTCGCGCCGGCGGCCCGCCGTGTGCTGAACTCCACCTTCCTCTACCACTGTGTGCAGGCGGGCCTTGATCTCGCCATCGTGAATGCGAAGGAGATCATCCCGTATACAGAGATTCCTGCCGACGCCCGGATGCTCGCCGAGGACCTGATATTCGACCGCACCGAGGATGCGCTCCCGAAATACATCCGCCACTTCGAGGGCGCGGCCGGCGCACCGGCCTCGGATCCCCGCAAGGCGAAGATCGATCCGTCACTTCCGGTGGAGCAGCGCATCCACGAACACATCCTCAAGCGCGTGAAGGAAGGCGTGATCGAGGCCCTCGAAGAAGCCCGCACACAGAAGGGCTACACGCCGGTCCGGATCATCAACGATATCCTGCTCCCCGCCATGAAGGACGTGGGGGAACGGATGGCCACGGGAGAGATCATCCTGCCATTCGTACTCCAATCGGCGGAAGTGATGAAGCGGGCCGTCACGCACCTGGAACAGTTCCTGGACAGGGACCAGTCGGTCTCCAAGGGTGATGTGGTGCTGGCCACGGTCTACGGCGACGTACACGACATCGGAAAGAATCTCGTAAAGACCATCTGGTCGAACAACGGCTACACGGTCCATGACCTCGGCAAGCAGGTGCCACTTAACACGATCATCGCGAAGGCGAGGGAAGTGAATGCGACGGCCATCGGACTCTCCGCGCTGCTCGTCACCACCTCGAAGCAGATGCGGTTCTGTGTGGAGGAGCTGGAGAAGCAGGCACTTCCCTACCCGCTCATCGTGGGTGGCGCAGCTATCAACCGGGAATACGTCTCGCGCATTTCCATCGTGGACGGGGAGCAACCGTACAAAAACGGCGTCTTCTACTCGAAGGACGCCTTCGAGGGGCTCAGCCACCTGAACGCGGTGGCTGATCCGAAGCAGCGTGACGGTTATGCCGCCGCCAACATCCGCGACAACCAGGAGCGGTATTTCCGGTCACTTCGCAAGCAGGAGCAGCAGAAGGCCGCCCGCGACGGGGCCGCCGGGCGGACAAGTTCCGTCCGCCGCGACGTGACAGTTCCGAAACCGCCCTTCTGGGGCCCCCGGACGCTGAAGGATGTCGACCTGAAGGAAGTTTTCCCGCTGATCGACCGCAAGGCCCTGTTCGGCCACTCGTGGG
>CAZSFB010000069.1:4667-7705 GCA_964606035.1 uncultured bacterium
AAACGGTCGCAGGAGGATTACGAAAAGGACCTCAGGGAGATCTTCCTCCCGCTGCTCGACAAGCTCCAGGAGCAGGTGATCCGGGAAAAAATCCTCTCGCCGCGGACCGTCTATGGCTACTTCCCCGCCTGGGCAGAAGGCGAGTCGGTCGTCGTGTTTGACCCCTCGAACCCGGACCGCGAACTGGGCCGGTTCACGTTCCCCCGCCAGACCGATGGGGAATATCTCTGCCTTGCAGACTACCTGTTGCCGAAGGATCGTGGCGTAAAGGACGTGCTGGCACTCGATGTCGTCACCGTGGGCGACCGCGTGAGCGAGGTCTGCAAGGAGCTGGACGCGAAGGGTGACTACACGAACAGCCTTTACCTTCACGGTCTCGGTGTGCAGACGGCCGAGGCGATGGCCGAATGGATCCACTGCCGGATCCGCGCCGACCTCGGCATCCCCGGCGGCCAGCGATACTCGTTCGGCTACCCCGCCTGTCCCGACCTTGCGCAGCAGCAACTTCTGTTCAGCCTGCTCGGCGCTGAACAGGCAATCGGCACCGTGCTCACAGACTCATTCCAGATCGTGCCGGAGGCCTCCACTGCCGCCTTCGTCGTCCACCACCCCGAGGCGAAATATTTCAGCGTCACGGGGGAGTGAGGTTCTCCCTGGAAGTCCGCGAAAAACTCCCCCGGCCCTGTCGCCACCCCCTCACCCCGACCCCCTCCCCCGCTGAACCGGGAGTGGGGAAACGGCCCGGAAAGAAAGAGACCCATCCGGCCCTTCGGCCACCTTCCCTGCAGGCAGGGAAGGCACGTCTGGCAGTTCAGCCGGTCGCCACGGGAGGCCCTCATCTACTTGTAGAGAGGGTGCCCCGGAGGGGCGGGAGGATCTCCCTTTCAACCAGAAAGAGAATCAAACACACCGCATCTTGTCTACACCTCCCCCGCGACCCCAGCGCCTTGCCGCCCCCCGCCGGGTCCGGCCATTGTTGTGCCCTGCCGCAGTATTAATGATCCTGGAGGAATCACCCCATGCCGACGCAAACTGACCTTGTCATCCGGAACGGAACCCTTTTCGACGGTTCCGGCTCACCAGGACGGGTGGCCGACGTGGCGGTTTCCGGCGGCCGGGTGACGGAAACCGGACCGAAACTTTCCAGAACGGGGGCCCGGGAAATTGACGCCACCGGCTGCTGGGTGACGCCGGGTTTTATTGACGTGCACACCCACTACGATGCCGAAGTGGAAGTGCTCCCCGGCCTGGAAGAGTCGGTCCGCCACGGGGTCACGACCGCCATTTTCGGCAACTGCTCGCTCTCGGCCGCACTCGGCTCCGAGCAGGAGATCCTCGATCTGTTCTGCCGCGTGGAGAGCCTTCCGCGGGACCTCATGGAAAAGTGGCTGAAGGGCCGGATCACCTGGCGGTCGGTGAGTGAATACTACGACCATCTGGACCGGCTGCCGCTCGGCCCCAACGTGGCGACCTTCCTGGGCCATTCCAACGTCCGCATCCACGCGATGGGGCTCGACCGGAGCCTGAAAGTCCCGAAAGCGTCCGCCGAGGAGATCGCCCGCATGAAGCGCATCGTGCGCGAGGCCCTCGACGCGGGCTACCTGGGCCTCTCTGTGGACATGCTCCCGTGGCACCGCATGGACGGAGACGCCTACCGGGGGATATCGGTTCCGTCGCAGCAGGCGCACGTAAGCGAGTACCGTGCACTGGCGGAAGTGGTCCGCGACGCAGGGAGAATCCTGCAGGCGACTCCGAACGCCCTCATGAAGAAGACCGTCGTGGAGATCCTGCGGCTGTCGATCGGTCTGGGCCGGCGGCCGCTCAAGGCCACGATGATCGCGGCCATGGACGTGAAGACCGACCGCAAGGTGTGGCGGCTCGCCACCGGCATGGCCCGCACGGCGAACCGCTACCTGAGGGCGGACTTCCGGTGGCAGGCGCTCGCCGAGCCGTTTCTCAACTTCTGCGACGGCGTAAACACGCCGCTATTTGAGGAGTTCCCGGCCGGGGTCGAGCTGATCAGCGCGACAGCGGATACGCGCCGTGCACTGCTCCGGAGCCCGAAATTCCGCAGCCAGTTCACCCACGAGTGGCGGGATTCCCGCCAGCGCGTCTTCCACCGCAACTTCGCGGACATGTGGGTGGTTTCCTCACCCGACATCTCCCACGCCGGGAAATCGGTGGCGGAGATCGCCCGCGGGCGGCGCCAGGACCCGCTCGAATGCTTCCTCGACCTGCTGGCCGAGCACGACAGCGCGTTCCGCTGGAAGACCGAGGTATCGAACGACCGGCCGGAGATCCGCGCGCGCATCCTGGCCCACCCGGACACGCTCCCCGGCTTCAACGACTCCGGTGCGCACAACCGGAACATGGCCTTCCAGGACGGGCCGCTCCAGACACTCAGGCAGGCGCAGCAGTATCCGGATATCCTGCCGGTGGAGCTCGCGGTAAAGAAACTCACCGCCGACATCGCCGGCTGGATGGGCCTCGACACCGGCACACTTGCGCCGGGCTCGGCCGCCGATGCCGTAGTACTTGATCCCGCGATGCTTCAGGCGGGGCTCTCCGGACCGGTGGAGTTCCTCGACCCCCGGCTGGAGGGGGCCATGCGTATGGTGAAGCGGTCCGACAGCGTCATCCGCCAGGTGGTGGTCGGTGGCAGCGTCGTGTTCGAGGGCGGAAAGTTCGCCCCGCAGTTCGGCGAAAAGAAGACCGGGCGGCTGCTCCGCGCAACCGCCTGATCCGTTCCGTCAGGCCGCAACCGCGTCCGGGACTGCTCCCGGAATCACTTGGGAGTTTTCTTCGCGTCTTCCAGAAACTGCTTGAGTCCTGAGTCGGTGAGCGGGTGCTTCATCAGCTGCTTGATCACCTTGAGGGGGCAGGTGGCCACATCTGCACCCATCATTGCCGACTGGACGACGTGAATGGGGTGACGGATCGAGGCGGCAAGAATCTGTGTCTCGAACCCGTAGTTGTCATAGATGGTACGGATCTGGGAGATGAGTTCCATACCGTCCTGCGAAATGTCGTCCAGACGG
>CAZSFB010000069.1:7715-10148 GCA_964606035.1 uncultured bacterium
GATGAACGGGCTGATGTAGGTCGCCCCCACTTTGGCGGCGAGCAACGCCTGCGTCGGCGAGAAACAGAGCGTCACATTCGTCCTGATCCCCTCGGCGGTGAATACCTTCGTCGCCTTGATGCCGTCCTCGATCAGCGGGACCTTCACGACGATGTTCTTGTGGATCTTCGCCAGTTCCCGGCCTTCCTTGAGGATGCCGTCCCGGTCCACGGCAGTCACTTCGGCGGAGATAGGACCGTCCACGATCTTCACGATATCCTGGATGACGTCCAGGAACCGGCGGCCGGTTTTCGCCACCAGCGACGGATTCGTCGTAACGCCATCCAGCACCCCAAGGTCATTGGCTTCCCGGATCTCGTCGATGTCGGCCGTATCCACAAAAAACTTCACGCGCGGTCTCCCCCTCGAAAGGAACTTGATGCGCCGATGCTACGGATACCCGTCTGAAGCGGCAAGCGTCCGTCGCTATTTTTCTGAAGCGCCCGGCGGCTGGTTTTCCACAGGCGCCACGACCTTCGGCCGGAAATGGAACGAGGCGCTCAGGGCCGTGAGCGAATGCAGCGACATCAAACCCGCTCCGTCGGCGGTGAGCCGCTGCGGACGGCTCGGCTGGAAATTCACCTCATACTCGTTATCAAGGATCTTCCAGACGTCGTGCCGGTGACACCGCCCGGCGAGGACGATATCGTGAGCGATCCGCTGATGCAGCCGAGAAGGCGTCACAAGGGCGACGACGCACGGATGCTTGAGCCCGCCCGTCTCCGAAGCCTTGCCTAGCCTGGAAATGACCGGGGCGAGGGTGTCGAGGGTTTCATGGCGTTTTGCTCCCCGGGCACGGAACTGGCTTGCGGCAAGCCCGAGTCTCCGGGCTATATTCGACCGGAGAGGCCCCGCCCATGCCGAGATCTCGATATCTGCGGGAACCGGATTCAGGTCGTCATCCGAAATCGCAAGATACCAGTCGAACTCGCGGCCGGTTTCCAGTTCACCGATAAGCCGTTCCAGCGACAATCTGAGATTGTAGCCCGGCACCCCGGCGTTATGGACCCGGTAGGGTTCCTTGTAGATGTCGCGGTACCGTTTCTCGAACTGGGCGGGAAATGTTTCGTGAGATTCGAGTCCCTCGCCGAAAACCAGTTCGTCCCCGAACACATACATCCGGTACCGGCTCTCCACGTCCACGTCTGACGGCCCCACACGAAATCCCCGCCCGTCAGTCAGAAGCCTGACCGGCTTTGCCGGGGCACGGAAACCCGCAAATGCCATGTCGAGTGACGCCCGGAGACCATAGCGGTAGTTTTTACCGGGGAAGAACTCGAACAGGGGGTCCTTTGTGCGCGCCGTTATTCCGAACCCGGCGGACAGTTCAAGAAGCGCCGTCAGGACCAGAACAGCAGCGGCAATGGTGACAGATCGCTTGCGGCGGGCTCCGGGCGGCTCCGGCTGGCTCACCGGAGCGCCCCCTGCTGGTGCAGATGAACCATAAGCACACTGATGGCAGCCGGAGTGACACCGGAAATCCGGCTGGCCTGGGCGAGCGACCGGGGTCGTACCTTGTCCAGTTTCTGGCGCACTTCGGTGGAAAGTCCACGGACCGCACCATAATCGACCCACTCCGGGATGAGGGCGTCTTCATAACGGCGGGTTTTCTCCACCTGCTCCTCCTGGAGCTTGAGGTAACCGCAGTAAGTGGCCTCCACCTCCAGTTCGGTTTCCACCCACCGGCGGTCCCTATCCGGGAGGCCGCCCAGAAAATCCTCATAGTCCTCAACGAGGGCCACGGCCCGCCGGTAATCAAACTCCTCCCGGCGCAATACGTCCCAGAGCGCCTGGGGTTTCCGCATCTCGGCCGCACCGAACTCCTGGAACTTCTGCCGGATTCTTTCGTTCGGCGTCACAACCGTGGCCCTGAGCCTGTCCGTCTCACGTTCAAGTGCATCACGCTTCCTGAGGAAACGGGCATATTGGTCATCATGAACCGTCCCCACACGGCGGCCGATTTCCGTAAGCCGCAGTTCAGCATTGTCCTCGCGAAGCATGAGCCGGTATTCGGCCCTCGACGTGAACATCCGGTAGGGCTCATCCACACCCTTCGTGACCAGATCGTCCGCCATGACGCCGGCATAGGCCTGGTCCCGCCGGAGCACCAGTGGTTCCTCGCCCTTTACCTGGAGGCCCACATTGATGCCCGCGAGGATTCCCTGGCCCGCTGCTTCCTCGTAACCGGAAGTGCCATTGATCTGGCCCGCATGGAAAAGCCCCGGTACCTTTTTCACCTCGAAGGTGGGCTTCAGTTCCGTCGGCGGAACGTAGTCGTATTCAACGGCATAGCCCCAGCGGACAACCTCCACATTTTCAAGGCCGGGAATCGACCGAAGGAACCGGAGCTGTACATCCGCCGGAAGCGAGGTGGAAAGACCGTTAGGATAAACC
>CAZSFB010000070.1:0-10116 GCA_964606035.1 uncultured bacterium
CAGCTGACCCGTGCCCGCATACATGTATATGTTCCGGGTGAGTTCGGAGGCGGCTGTCAGAAGCTGGGTCCGCGCAACCGCACTGAAACCCATACGTACTGCCAATTGGGTTCCTTCATGCCGCACATGAACCACAGTGGCCTCTCCATCCACCCGGATGAGAACATTCCTGGGGCTGAAGGAAAATGTCCGCTGCGAGACATGGTCGAGATCTTGAAGTATCAAGAGTGCCTTGCGATTTCCGAACAGCCAGACATATGAATTGACCCTGCTGACGATCTCCTCTCTCTTGGATGCCGGCAGGCTGGCGATACCCGGAGGAATTGAAAGCAGGAATGCTCGCATGTCCTTGGCAACCACGAGTTTTGACTCCATGGCGCTGAGCAGCTTTTCACCCATCCCCTGAACATCAGCCGACGTTTTGAAACGTTGCGTGGACGCGTACATATGCCCCAGTTCCCTGTTGACTTATTCATCTACACCTACAGAGACGTTCTACAAAGATTATTTTTCTTGTACGCATATTTTTTCTAAAAACGGCTCAGGCTTGAGCCGAAAGCTCAAGTGTGAGCCGGTGAACAGCTCAAATCTGCGCCGCAGTGTTCGCGAGTGGCAGTTTATGAATACTGGGAAATTAAACTGTCTTCCTACCCGCCGGCGGTAGCCGTTTAAAAAGAAGAGCGGCCGCCCTTGCGGGCGGCCGCTCCAGCCGGATCGATCTTCGATCAGAAGCCCTTGGACTTGAGCTCCGAGGCTATTCCCTTGAACAGCCCCTTGGCATCAAACCCGAAGGTGGAACCGAGAAGCTGGTTCACCTCGTCCATGTGGTTCGCACTCAGGTTCAGGTTTTTTGCTGTGCCCCAGGCGGCGGAGGTCTTGCTCACGAGACCGTCATTGGGGGTGGAGTCCACCAGTCCGGTGACGAACATGAGAGCATCCAGGGGATCAAGCGAGAGGCTCACTGTGCGGGTGCCGCTGTAGCTCCAGTAGGTGACGCCGGGGACATCGGTGACGTAGGTGTTCCAGGCGGCGGCATAGGCCGTCGTAAGGTTGCTGACCCCGACCATGATATCCTGCGGCAGGTAGGGCTTTCCGCTCAGGATCGTTCCGCCCAGGGCCGAGACGAAGGCGTTGACCGCATCACCGAGGAATCCAGTCAGCGTCATGGCGCCATTCAGGACCGCATAGGTGAGGTCGGCGATTTTCGCGCCACGGTGCGGAGTGCCAATCGTAACGACAGCAGCCACCTTGTTGTGCAGGCGGTATTTCGTCGCATACCGGACATCGAGCCCGCCCATGCTGTGGCCAACGAGAATCACCTTCGGCGCGCCGGTGATGGCGAGGATCTGCTCCACCTGGTCGGCGAGCTGGTTCCCGCGCACCTCGACCGAATTGAATGCCGACACCTCGGTGGCATAAACCTTGTGGCCTTCGTTTCGCAGTGCCGAGCCAATACCGTAGAAGTAGTCGATGCCAAGAAGCGAATCGAAACCGCTGAAGCCGTGGGCGAGGACGATCGGGTATTTGCAGCCAACTTTCGGCGGTGTGTACCACCAGAAGGCACTGGCGCCGAACGGCGCGACGACCAGCAGGGCAGCGACAGCAATAGCAAGAATGGATTTCATATGGCGGATCATGGGTCTCTCCTCGGGGGAGCCACCGGTTGGTTCCTGCGGCTCCGTGACGTGAATCTGTTGATGGGTTGAGGATACGGTTTCCTGTCCGCCGGGATCAGATAGCGGGGGTCACGTTCACCCATGACTTTGGTCACGATTTCATAACGTCATTATATGCTGCGGTGCGTTACCTGATGCTGGTGGCGCAAGCCGGGGCCCAGCAGTTACCCTACGCCCTGCACCACCACGAATATGTCCGAACTCCGAATCGCCATCTGTGACGACCACCCGCTGTTCCGCGCCGGCCTGATCGGGCTGCTGAACGGTGAACCGGACATGGATGTCCTGGTGGAGGCCGGCACGGTCGCGGAACTGGAAACCCGGCTCGCCACCTGCACGGTCGATCTCATCCTGCTCGATGTTGAGCTTCCCGAGCGCGGCGGACTGGAAGCACTGCCTGACCTGACGGTGAGACACCGGGTACTTGTACTTTCCGCCTTTGACGATCCACGGCGCGTGAAGCGGGCGGTGGAGGCCGGCGCAGCCGGTTTCGTGCGCAAGGACGCCGCGCCGAAAGAACTGCTCCGGTCGATCCGCGATGCTGCCGCCGGAAAAACCGTCATGAGCGCAGATCTGGCCATCCGGCTCGCCGAGGCGATGCGGACCGACCCCGACTCGCGGGAGTTCCGGCGGATCGTGGCATCGTTCACGCCCCGGCAGCGGGCGGTCCTTGAGCTGGTCACCGAGGGGAAATCGAACCGGGAGATTGCCGACACGCTGTTCCTGAGCGAGGGGACCGTGAAAAACCACGTCACGCATATCCTTCAGGCGCTACAGGTTCCGGACCGCACCCGGCTTGCCGTGATTGCCAACCGCTACGGGATTACCCAGTGAACGCCATCATCGCCCTGCTTGAGCAGTGGAACGAATTCATCCTGGGGGACTGGATGGGCGACTGGTGGCCGCTCAGGCACTGGCCGGAATCCCCCGGGTTCATCATCTCGGCATTCGTGATGATGGTCCTCACCGGAATGTTCCCCCTCGATATCCCTCCGAAACGGTATGTCCACTACGGAACCGGTATTGTCGCCATCGCCTGCTTTTTTATCATGGGCCCAAAGGTCATCTGGGTCCTGCTCGTGGCAGTCGTTGTCCGGGCGCTAATCTATTACACCGTCTGGCCGAGACGCTGGCGCCAGTGGAAGTTCCAGCGCATCGCCAATCATCCGGTGTCGATACTCTGGGCCATCGCGGGGTTCCTGTCGGGAGTCGGGGCTGCCCACGGGTATTATCTCGTCACAGGTCCCGGCACCTATCCGGTCCCCACGGGAAACCTCGGAGCGGATCTGCGGTACAGCCTTATGCTGTCGGCCATCTTCCTGACCTACGCCGGGGTCAGCGAGATCGGGATCAGGTTGCGCAACCGCAACCGTCCGCAGGAACCCGATCCGCTCAGGTCCCGGGGCATCCTGAACAACGACCTGACACTTTATTTCGTGATCGCGATACTCGCCGCTCCGGTGAACTTCGCCGCGCTGGAGAGCTACCGGGACCGCTATCCGCTAACAACTATCGCATGGTTCCTGTGGGGATTCTACGTCAGCCTCGCGATCCAGATGCTGATCCAGCGCCGGGAGAAGATCATCCGGCTTCTCGGAGAACTGGAGCTGAAGTCCAGGCTCGCCGCCCTCGGCGAGGTAAGCGCACGAATCGCCCATCAGACACGCCATGAGCTGGGGCTCATCGGCATGAGCCTTCATCAGATCGAGAAGCAGCTCGACCCGCTTCCGCCTGAAAACCGGGAGGCCGTGCTCGCCGAACTGGCCAAGCTCGACCACGTACGGGAAGGGCTCAGCCGGATGCTAACAGGTGTACTGAAGTCACAGCCCGAAGAAGAAACAGCAGTTACCCCGCCCTCGTTTGCGGCGATCGTCCGGTCCGAAGTCGAGCATTTGCGCCCCCGGGCGGTAAGTGCCGGGGTGAAGATCGACGTCAACGTGGACGGTCAGGCAATGGGAGACCGTTCGCCCAGGAATCCGGAAAAGTTCGGACAGGCAGTCTTCAACCTGATTGAAAATGCAGTGGCGGCTGCCCGTTCCCGGGTAGTGGTAAGCGCCGGCGGCAGTGAGGCCGGGATCGCGGTCTCGGTCGAGGACGACGGCGACGGAATCCCGCCGGAACTGTTCGTCCAGGTTATCCGGCCCTTTTTCTCCACCAAGCAGAACGGAACCGGCATGGGGCTCGCTGTAGCCAAGGCCGTGGCCGAGGAAGAAGGCGGACGGCTGGAACTCGTGAACCGTCCCGAAGGCGGCCTCCGGGTAACGCTTTCGGCCGGCTGACCTACGGCAGCGGGACTACCGTTGCTGACCTGCCTCTTCCGCCCTGAGGCTCTCCAGCCATTGCCGGACCTGCTCGCTGGTTGCCGATCCGATCGCCTCGCGGGCGGCCGCTTCCTCCGCCTCCAGGGCGTTGAGGTTTTTCTCACGGATTTCCTTCAGCCTCGCATCCTGCTGCTCGCGGCTGAGTGCTGCCGCCGCCGGATCGGAGAGAAACGCCGCGCGGGCGGATTCGTATGCCGAGAACCGTGAGGTGCGCTGGGCCATCTCGACATCCAGTTTTTCGAGACGTTCAGTTGCCTCGGGACCGAAATGCTTGAGACGCAGTTCACGGATTTTCAGAGCCCTCTGGTCCTCCGGCAGCCATTCAAGTTCTGCCGCGAGATCCTTCTGCTCCTCAAGAAACCTCTGGCGCGGATCCTTGAAGAGGACCGTCTCGCGCACTTCGGAAGGAAGCTCCGACGCCAGCTCCTGCATCCGTTCCTTCCGTGTCTGGTCATCCAGTGTCTTGTCCATCTGGAGCTCACGAACCCCGAGGGCATAGTCCACCGATTTTTCCTCGCTGCGGAACAGGATGTCGGCCACCTCCTGTCCGAAGATCTCACGCCGGAGGCGGCGGATTTTCTCGATCTGCTCGCGCAGGCTCCCTGTACCGGAGAAAAAGCCCGGCTGCTGCAGCCGGTCCACGAAATCCAGGTATTTGAGAAAGATTTCCCGGATCCGGGCGGCTTCTTCCTTCGAGTAGTTTTTCTCGAGCCACCGGTCGAAGTTCCTGAGCAGTTCAGAACGCGGGGCCTGGTGAAATTCGAAGATGAACCGATTGAAGACCTCGAGAAACTCCGGTGACAGGAGATCCCGGTCATTCACCACCTCGAAATCCGCCTTTCCGATCTCCTCGACAGGGTCAACCCCCTGGCTGAACGCCGCACTGGCAGGCTGCACAGGTGTATTTTCGGCGGCGTTGCCTGGCTGCTGGCTGCCAGGCAACGGCCGGTCGCCAAGTTGCAGAAAACTCCATCCGATTAGCAGCGCAATTACTCCCGCGAGCGCAAAAATGACCTTCCTGTGCAAAAAAATACTCCTCCAGCAGCGAACCGCCAGCAGTGTGGCGGCGGCAATGATTCCTCTAAACTTCGCTCGCCGCTACTATCCGCTGGAGTTCCGGAACCGTCAAGGAGAATCTGAAGCAGAGGCCGGGGCACGGGATCAGAACTGTCCGTCAGCCTTGATTATTGCGCCCTCCGCCGCCGGAGCAGCTTTTTCAGTTCCCGGAGCGGCCGTGTGTTCGCCACGCGGTCCGGACCGATCCAGCCGCGGCGGCACTGGCTGATGCCGTAATCGAGGTTGCGGAAATCCGATGTGCTGTGCCCGTCGGAGCTGACCGCCACCATTCCTCCGGCGTCCCGGACCAGACGGCAGTGACTGTCGGAGAGGTCCAGCCGCTCGGGATGAGCGTTCACTTCGAGGATGCATCCTGTTTCGGCCGCCCGGCGGATGACTCTCTCGAAATCCGCCTCGTAGGGTTCCCGCTCCAGAAGCAGCCGCCCCGTCGGGTGGGCGAGAATGTTCACGCGGGGATTTTCCACGGCCCGCATCAGGCGGCGGGTCTGGGCAGCCCGGGGAAGGTTGAACCGGCTGTGGACCGCTGCCACCACAATGTCCAGTTCGTCCAGGGCACTGTCCGGCAGATCCAGCGAACCATCTTCGAGAATGTCCACCTCGATCCCTTTGAGAACCGTGATCCCCCGGAGCCGTGCGTTCAGACGGTCAATCGCCTCACCCTGCCGCCGGAGCCCGTCCACATCAAGCCCGTGCACCATCGTGAGCCGCCGGGAGTGCTCCGTCACCGCGATGTATCCGAGCCCGGCTTCCCGTGCGGCAAGGGCCATCTCCTCCAGCGTGTTCCGGCCGTCGGTGGCGCGGGTGTGCAGATGAAGGTCCCCGCGCAGATCCGCGCGAATCACCAGCTCCGGCAGCCTGCCACGGCGGGCGGCCTCGATCTCCCCGTGGTCCTCGCGCAGTTCCGGCGGAATCCACGGAAGCCCCACCGCCCGGAACACGGACTTCTCGTCGCCCCCCGCGATCCGCTTTTCCCCGCGGAACACACCGTATTCATTGACCTTGAGTCCTGCCGCCTGCCCCAGGCGGCGGATGGCGATGTTGTGGGTCTTGCTGCCGGTGAAGTAGTGGAGGGCGGCACCAAAACTTTCTTCCTCCACCACCCGGATATCCACCTGAAGGCCCGACGCAAGCACCACCGACGAACGGGTGGCTCCGTGGGCAAGGATTTCCCGTACCTCGTCATAGCGGACGAAGCGGTCCATCACGGGGCTTGACCGGTCTGCCGCCACGAGGATGTCGATATCCCCAACGGTCTCGCGCCCCCGGCGGAAACTGCCGCCGATCTCCACGCGTTTCACGCCGGGTATATTCCGGAGCCATTCAGCCAGTGGCAGCGCATACTGGGAGGCTGTGGACAGGAGAAACCGCCTTCCGGCGCTTTTGCGGGCTTCCACCGACTTCCGCATCCGCTGTTCGGTCTTTTCCCCGAAGCCGGGGATATTCCTGACCTTCCCCTCGCGGATGGCCCCGGAAAGATCCTCCACCGACGAGATCCCCAGTTCCTCATGCAGTTTCCGTATCCGCTTCGGGCCGAGTCCCGTGAGCCGGAGCAGTTCGGGCATCCCCGGCGGAACCTGCTGGCGCAGTTTCCGGAGTAGTTCCACCGAACCGGTGTCGGATATTTCCCGGATTTTTCCGGCGAGGTCCTTTCCAATACCGGGCAGTTCCGTGAGGTCTCCGCCGCTTTCCAGATAGTCCTTCACGTCCGAACCCAGTTCGAGAATCGTGCGGGCGGCACGGCGGTACGCGCGGATACGGAACGGATTGTCCTCCTGAAGCTCAAGGAGATCGGCGATCTCGTTGAACACACCGGCGATGTCCGCGTTGTGGACTGGCATTTCTGCATGCTCCGGCTGCGCCGCCGCCGGAGGCCCCATTGGCCCGGCCCGGCGGATGCCGCCTACCGGGACATTGTATCGAGTTTCAGGTACCGGATCATCAGGAGAGCGAGTTCGTCAGTGAGGTCCCGGCGTCTGGAAACCGTGGCCGGATCGGTAGCGATCTGCATGATGCCCGCCCCGATGGAAACGCCGAGAACGTAGAAACGGTCCTGCATCTTCGTCATGGAGGCACGGACTCCCTGCATGTCAGCGAACTGGAGTCCCAGCCGCTCCACCTGTCCCACGAGTCCCTGGACCCGGGGCATCTCCCAGACAAAGGGGACCTGCTGGTAGAGGGTTCTGACAAGCAGTGCGTCCTGAGCGATGAACTCGACCATCTCGTGAATGAACATCTTCACGGCCTCCAGCGGCGGCTTCTGCATGGCCGTCCGGGCAGTCCTGACGGCGTGACTGAAACCGCGGTCGGCGAACCGGTCCACCACGGCCTCAATGGCGGCGTCCTTGTCCTCGAAATACTCATAGAACGACCCGATGCTCACGCCCGCCTCCCGGGCAATGTGGTTCGTGGTGGTGCCGGCGTAGCCGCGCTTGACCAGCGTACGAGCAGTTCCTTCAAGAATTGCCCCGACGGTCTCCTTTGATCCCGCTTTTATCGGGGCTCTTCGCCTTCCTTTTGCCATTTTTAGGCTGGTTCCCAATTTTTGTCCCAATCCGAGTATATTCCGAGTATTTGCTCAGCTAGGATTATCCCAACTACCCGGAGCCGATCAACCCCCAGCGGTGGTCAGGAACCGGTAAAAGGACCGCCCACGATGAAATCCGTCAGCACGTCCTCTGACGCCGCCTCCCTCGCCGTCTTCCGCCCCGATGGCACGTTCCGGGTCGACCCGGATCTCGTTCCCGGCCGTCACCGCCCTCGGCACCACTACCGGGCACCCGGTTTCCGGGAAAACCCCACCGAGTTCCTCAGGCGGCGAAGGCTGCCAAGCGAGTCCGCCTGGGACCGGGGACGCCAGCTCGCCATCATGGGCGATCCGCTTGTTGACGATTTCGCCGCCCTCTACCCGGCCCTGGGCTATGCGAAGGCCCGTGGAATGCTCGACAAGGCGCTTGAAGAAGGGATTGAAAGCATTCCCGATGCGCCCGAGGCACTGAAGGCTCTTTTTGCAGAGGTGGACAACCCGCCGGACTGGGTTGACTGGAAGCGCGTCGAGCGGGGCGCAGCCGCCATGCGCCGGTACGCGCCGCTCACCTGGATGTTCGCCCGGTTGGCCTTCGCGCAAACCTATGTGAACGCCAATGCCGGCATGCCGCTCTATATGACGGGCTCACTCGGCGAGAATACAGTCGCCAAGCGTCTCAAGGAGACGAACCGCTGGCGGCTCGGCATCCAGCAGCCTGGGGCACTCCGCCGTGACGGAGATGGATTCAAGACGGTCGTCAGGGTCCGGGTACTTCATTCGCTGGTCCGCTACCACCTGCTCAAATACGGCAAATGGGATGTCAGCAGTCTCGGAATGCCGATCCCGCAGCTCGACATGGCTGGAGCGAACATCGGCATGTTCATGACCCACAGTTACATGCTGGCGGGGATAGGTGCCGTGATGACTCCCTCCGAGTTCAGCGACGTGATGCACCTGTGGCGTTATCATGGCCACCTGATCGGGGTCGTCGATGAGCTGAACCCCAAATCCCTGAAAGACCTTGGCCGGATTGGAACGCTCATGACCCTCACCACGAGGATCGCTTTCGATCCCAGGGCCCGTGTCCTGACAAACTCCACCATGAACACCCGGCTCAGGGAAGATGAGGGATGGTTCGGCCGGGTCATTGATTATGCGGACATCCGCATTTCGCATGGTCTCTACCAGCTCGCCAACGGCCGGAAGCTCTACAAGATTATGCATCTTACTGACGAGCGGAAATGGCTCTGGTTCATGCCCGCCGTGTTTCCATGGATCTTCGCTGCCGATACCGCCCGGAGGATGGCTCCTGGAGGTACGAAAGCCGCCGCCGAGATCGGACGCCGTTACATTGACAGGCGGATGCGTGTCCCCGAGACGAAAAACGCCCCGTTCCGGCCCTATCACATGATGGCGAACTGACCACCGCGGCAGTTGCACCCGTCGCATGGATCGGTGAGCCTCCCTCGCCATGATGGACCCACGTACCGGATTCTGGACTTTCGCGCTCGTCAACATGGCCGCCGCTTTCCTAACGGCAGTGGCGGGTGTCATGGCGATCCGCCGCGGAGACAAGGCAAGACACCGGCGCCTCATGCTGGCATCGGCGGGGCTCGTGGGGCTTTTTATCGTGGCCTATGCGGGAAAACTGCTGGTACTGGGCAAGGAGGACCTCTCCATCTGGAGCTCCGGCCAGGTAATCGTGCTCCGGGTCCACGAAGGGTTCGTGCTCCTGTTCCTCGTGGCGGGAACTGCCGCCTACGCCCTGACGCGGCGGTTTTCAGGAGATTCGCCGGAAGTAACCCGGCTCGCCAGGGACCGTCACCAGATCGCCGGACGCACCGCCATGATCGGGTTCAGCCTGGCGCTCATTACCGCCGCGCTCGTCTACCGGGCCATCCTGGGCACGGCACAGTAACCGGTCAGCCGCCGCCTGCGGCGAGCTTCTGCTCGGCTGCCGCGATTTCGGCCTCCACGGCGTCAATATCGGGAATCGCCGATGCCGTCTCCTCAGCCTCTCGGTTCCGGCGGGAACTGAAACGGCGGGCCTTGCGCTCGATGGGTGGCGGCACGACGATCACTGGCTCCTGCGCCGGGTCTATCTTCCGGAAAAAGCTGAGCACCAGGGCCTTCGCGATGAGCCAGGCGAGCCTTACCCCGCCGGTGATCATGAAACCATATATCTTCCACCGGTCAGGCGACTGGTGGATGAACTCCACGATCTTCGGGTCCTTCATGAGGGCGAAGAAGTCCGCCACGTCGTCACCCGAGAGCGGCATGATGTAGTCCCAGAGAACAGGTTCCTCCATCGTGCCCTTCAGATAGAGCATGTCACCGGACTTGGCGGTCTCCGCCTTTCCCAGATAAAGATCTACTGTCTGCCTGCCCAGACCCTTGGACCAGAACTCCATGTCAGCCCACCAGTCCCTTCTTCCGAGCCTCAACCACAAAGTCAGGTTCGGACCACCAGCGCTTGAGGCCAAGGTCATCGGCAACCACACTGGCGGCGTTATAGCCG
>CAZSFB010000071.1:0-10056 GCA_964606035.1 uncultured bacterium
CCAGCCGTCTCAGAACACCGGCAATCTGCGCTATCTGTGCCCCGCGTACGGGTTCCGGGTGTGCGACTAGAAATGCGCCACGCACAGGTCTGCGAGCCGCCGAGATGAAAGCATCTACGACATCATCCTCATGGATGATTGGGAACCTGAGACCCTGGGGTGTATCGAAGCTCCCTGCCGTACCCATGGCTTCGAGCGCCCAGGTATTGCATTGGGGTCCAAGAAAGATCCCCGGCCGTATCCGGACCACACGGCAGCCGGGATTGCGTGCCTCGAAAATATCAAGCTCATCCTCAACCAGCCGCTTGGTATGAGCGTAATAGCTCCGTGAGTCTCCCAGCAGAGGTGTGCATTCGGTGATGATATGGTCAGGCTGGATCCCATAGGCGGCGACACTGCTCGCCACGATCAGTCCCGGAATTTTCGCCCGCTCACAGGCCCGGAAAATATTCCGCGAACCATTTAGGTTAATATCATAAATGAGTTTCCGGTCATGAAGTGCCTCGACAATGAATGCCAGGTGAATGACCAGGTCACATCCAGTGATATCCTTTTCGATACGGGGATCCCGGACGTCCCGGTGAACATATTTCAGGCGGTTCGGGGAAATCTCCACGCTGGCCAGATCAATGCCAACGATTTCACTGCAGCATTTCTCCTGTTCGAGTCGTGCGAACAGCAGACGGCCCATATAGCCGGCAATACCGGTGATGGCGACCCGCATCAGACAGCCCTCCGCGCGGTGTTGCCATGAATTTCCGCATCCCAGGTCTGGGGGGTGACTCCGCGGGCCTTGAGGATATTCTTCTGGACTCGGTGTGTTTCGGTCTTCGGCAGTTCGGTGACAATATCGATATACCGCGGCAACGCGTATTTCGCGAGTTTGTCCTCCATGAAGGCACGGATGGCAGCAGGATCCGGGTGCCGTCCCTCGATCGGCACAACAGCAGCCATGATGTCGTGTTCCCCCAGTTCCGACGGTACCCCGAACACGGCGCACTCCAGCACATCCGGATGCTTCGACAACACACTTTCAACTTCGTAAGCCGATACGTTTTCGCCTCTCCGCCGCATGGAGTCGGTGTTGCGTCCGACGAAATACAGGAACCCCCTTTTGTCCCGGTACAGGAGATCACCCGTATGCAACCAGCCGTCACGGGTTTTCTGCCGGGTGGCCTCGTCATTCCTGAAATACTCCACTTTCCGGCTGTTGCTGCCGCCCGTTGCGATTACCAGCTCCCCTGGTTCGAACGGAGCGGCATCGGCACCGCTTTCAGTGGCAAGACGGTAGCGGGCACCACCCAACGGCTTTCCGATCGAGCCGACCGGCGCATTGCCCATGTTCAGCGTCAGGAACCCGCCTCCGTCGACAGATGCATATGCCTCGATCAGTCTGACGCCGAAGCGCTTTTCGAATGCTCTCCAGGACTGGGCCGGACAAGCCGCACTGACGACGAGTTTAACCCGGTGCTGGGAGTCCTTTCCGGACGGCGGTTGCTTGAGCAGGATCGGTATCATGGCCCCAAGCGTGTTGAAGGTCGTCGCCTCATAGGCAGCCACCTCAGACCAGAACCGGCTTGCACTGAACCGGGCCCCCAGGGCGATCTGGGCACCTGCGTTAAGCGCCTGCATTGATGACATCAACAGTGCGTTGGCGTGAAAAAGTGGTAGGCACGTATAGAGGACATCATCCGGGGTGTAGAGCAGGTTTGCGAGAACCCGCATCAGCTTCACGTTGGAATCCCGGTAACGGTAAATGACCCCTTTTGGCAGGCCCGTTGTCCCTGACGTGTAGAGAATCAGTCCCACCGAATCCGGATCTGGCGGGCCGCCACGAAACGGGCGGTCGCAGCAGGATATGAGGAATGAGTCGAGCGTGGTAAGGGATCTTGGTGCCGACGAATCAGCCTTCCGGGTTGGCTCGTCCGCCATGATCAGGATGATCTCCTTCAGGCGTGGCAACTGGTCACGGACCGCCATGACCTGGGGTAGGTGTGCCTCATGGACGAAAAGATATTTTGTTTCGGAGTTGTTAATGACGAAAGCGAGCCCGTCGCCGACAAGTGCAGTGTTGATGGGGACTACGCCCATCCCCATTTTTTGAAGTCCAAAGAAGATATAGAGAAACTCCGGACTGTTGGGGCAGATAATCGCGGCATTCTCGCCGGGCCTTGCCCCAGAGCTTTTCAGGCCATGGGCGATACCATCAGCATGGCAATTCACTTCACGCCGGGTGATCTTTTGGGCGTCGAACCGGATGTACACGGCAAAGGGGTTTTCTGCTGTCCGTTTTTCGAGCAGTTCGGGGAATGTTAGGTCGCCGGCAAAGCTGAGCGTTTTGCCGCGGAATGACTGCCGGAGCGTCCCGGCTAGTGTGCCTTCACGAATCTCGTCTGTCAGGGTCCGGCCCAGAGCCCGGCCGAGCATACCTGCGGCGGTCAGTCTGCCGCGTGCCAGTTCAATCGACTCCGTGATTCCGGCACGTTTCATGATCACCTCCTGGCCGACATCCGTTCCAGGACATGGATACCCATGGCAGCTTCCTCGACCCCCAAGGCACCGCCGCCATTCTGTGTGAGACCGATTCGAGCCCCTTCCACCTGCCGTTCTCCAGCCTCGCCCCGGAGCTGGGTAACCACCTCAAAAATCTGGGCCAGCCCGGAGGCGGCGATTGGATGGCCGCGGGACTCAAGCCCACCCGACGTATTGAGGGGGATTCGACCGCCGATACGGGTGGCACCAGATTCAGCCAGTTCACCGCCGCGGCCCTCCTCGCAGAATCCAAGGGCCTCGCTCTGGTGAAGTTCGCCGAAAGCAGTGGCGTCATGACATTCGGCAAGACTGATATCGCTGGGGCCGATCCCGGTGAGATCATACGCGCGCCTGCTCAGCCGCTCGCCGATGTCCGGTTCATCTTCGGTGCGATTTCTTCCGGAACCGATCAGCGACGCCCGGATGACAATCGCGCGCTGGCGTGATGGAAGCTTTCGGAGAAAACTGCGTGAGCACACGATGGCAGCTGCAGCGCCATCGCCAATCGGAGCACACATGGAACGCGTGAGCGGATAGGCGATGGGCTTGTCGGATAACACCTGATCCACGCTGACCCGTTTCTGGATCTGGGCCAGAGGATTCAGGGCACTGTGGTCGTGATTCTTTGAGGCAATTACGGCGAGCTGCCGCTGGGTTGAGCCGTACTTTTTCATGTGACGGCGGCAGGCGAGTGCATAGACGTCCATGAACGGGCTGTGATCCATTGCCTCGCCGCCATTGCTTCCGGAACCGTTTCTCAAGCGCTCCTCAACGTTCTGGCGGACCAGCTTCCAGACGTCGATGTGGTAGTGATCTGTGATGACAATCAAGTCCCGGATCAATGCCGGAAATTCGCGACCCTTATCCGCGAATGCGCGGATCCGGCCGGGAAGTGACATTGGCTTCCGTAAATGGGGTTGTGTTTTGGGCGGCGGTAGCGCAGCCTCCTCTCCGGCCTTTTTTGCCTGTTCGATCAGGCTTTCCAGATTTTCCACGTCGAGTGCGCCTATGAAGCTGGCAAACATTTTCATACGGTCAGGCTGGAAAACCTTTTCCGCCCCAACCGCCAGGGCAACGTCAAACTGTCCGCTGGCTACTCCGAGGTAGGCGCCGTTCAGGGCGGTAGAACCACCGGCGCAGGCGTTTTCCACGTTAATGATGGGAATGTCCTCAATGCCAGAAGGGCGCAGTGCAACCTGGCCGCGAATGCAGTCCTGTCCCCCATTCATTCCCCAACCGCTGTTGGCAAACCAGACAGCCTCAATCTGTTTCTGTTCCAGTCCCGCGTCCTTCAGGGCGAGCTGGACTGCCTCGGCCGCAAGAACCTTAATGCTTCGGTCATGGTATTTCCCAAACCGGAGCATTCCGGTGCCGACGATGAAGACCGGCGGAGCATGATCAGTGGATCTGGATACTTTTGCTGACATGACTACCTCGGTGAGGCCGCGGCATGGCGGCTCTCCGCAGGCGCGGATATCCGTCCCTGCTGGCGGCGAAGCCGGAATGCAAAACCGTTCAGTCTACGCTCGTCGATCGGTGAGCCGTCGTTATAGACAAAGAGCATCGGGATATGGCGCTGGTGCTTGAGCAGACTCTCGGAGATCAGCGCTGGACCGCAACCCCAGGGGCCAACGATCACAATGCCGTCGGCTATCCCCTCTTCCCAATTGTGCAGGACACTGCCAACCGTGATGGGGGCCTCGCCCCGGGGGTGCCGGTCAATAATTGGCTTCGCCCTCTCGATCATTTCCAGAATGACTGGCGAGGGCAGCCATGAATTGTGCTGCCGGGCTGTTTCGTAGAACCGCTCGCGCAGCCTGCGCATCAGGAACTTCATGGCGGTATTCTCGAACAGGCCACGTGGCAGTCCCGCCAGTTCGGAGGAGCGTTCCTCGGCAAGATATTCCGCCAGTACCCAGAGCGGCTCCACGATCACGCGCATTCCCCTGGCATTAAGTTTGCGGATGATGCCATCGCTGCCGAAGTCGTCGATCCGCACGTAGATGTCGCCGGTGAGAAATACACTCCGCAGGGATGCTTCACGGTTCGAATGCGCCCGCAACTCTGCAAACCGTGCAGAGGCCCGGGACACCAGCCGTTCCAGGTCCTGTGTGCAACGGAACGGATCCAGAAGTCCTGTGACTCCAGCTGGAGCCGGTTTTTCGAGCATACGGATCATCTCACCGCACGCCTCTTGGTATATCCGGTCAGCTTCGCCGAGTTCCCGTTCATAGGGCCGGTGGTATGCCAGCATCTGGTTGAGGAGATCCCACGTAAGGGTTCCGGTCCAGAACCGGGCCATAAACGTCGCCGGAAAATCCTCCTCAGGCCCCAGGTGACGTAGGCCGACCCTATCCGAGAGTCCCATTTTTTCGACCGACATCTGGTCCTTGATGGAGAAGTTGCAGTTCCTGCAGGCGCCGTTCCCGCTGACTTCCAGCAGGACAGTCCGTTTTTCCGGCGGGTGTTCCTCAAGGTGCTTGCGGAATGAGCCCCAGATCAGTTGATAGGCGACACACTCTTTCCCCGAGCAGTCACGTCTTCCGGCTGCCAGTGCTGCCGCCGATGTGGGGCCGGAAGGCACCGCGTCGTAGCCTTGCGAGCGGTAGAGTGCAGCTATGATCGGTCCGACCTGGTCTGCGATTGAAAATACAACAAACCTGGAGTCCTTTTCCGCCGAAAGCGGAGGCCGTTCCAGTGGTTCGAAAAGTTTGAGCCGGGCGGGACCTATCGGGGAGGGCTGGCCATCGTACTGCCGGACGGTGTGCAGGAATGCCTGGATTCTCGTGACAAACCCTGCCGATCCCCCGTGTCCGTCGCTTTCCAGTGCTGTATGCGGATAGCCTTCCATGAGCAGACGGAAGAAATGTTCAGTGAACGATGCCGGTCCACACCCGAACGAGGAAAGAAGCAGAGGAAACACATCTCCACGTTCCCTGCATGCAATGGCAACCCGCAGGGCGCGGTTTGCATCCTCCCAGACGATCCGGGGCAGGGGGTGCACTGATTCCGGCAGCGGATAGCAGTCCATGGGCAGGGGCAGCACCCCGTTCTGCAGGAGCAGGTCGGGAATGCTGGCATTCACGGCACGGTCGAAGATCACATGCAGCGAGCCGGTAATGGCGACCACGGGAATTCCGTGCTTGCGGCCGTATTCGAGTGTTCGCCGTCCGATGCTGACGAGAGAACGTTCATACTCCTGCTGGGCTTCCGCCGCCCTGTGGGCGGCTTGGGGCACCCGGGTGTCGTCGGTGCCCAGCTCCCGGGCAAGCCACGTAAGACGGCCCAGAAGCCGCGGATTCAAAAAACCGTCCCGCAAGTTCAGGACCGGCTTGATGAACTCAACCGAGCGGCCTCGCGCCTTCAGTGACTGATCGGCCATGTCCGCCATCCCCTGTTCCATGGGACAGGTCCGGCCGCCATTGCCATCACGGTCGTGGAGGTTGAGGAATTTTGGGAACACAAGGGTGTCCACGTCGCCGTCAGCAACGGCGTGGGCGACTTTCACCGGAGCACAGGCATCGAACGAGAAACACCGCTCCTCGCCGCGGGCAAGAGACTTGCTATCGGACCGGAGCACTTTAACCCGGAGCCCAAGTTCGCGGAGGAATGTCACGAGCCACGGCAGATATCCGGCCAGTGCCCCGACATAGGGGACGCCGACCATGCGCTCTCCCGTACCGGACTCCCAGTACGGCTCAAGAAGGGCCATCCGTTCTTCCAGTGCGTTCGGTGCCAGTCTCGGAAGTTTGTGGGAGCCGGCGCCCGAGATCTCGTATTTCGGGCAGGCGCCGCCGGACAGAACCGTCTGGTCAGTTCCACTGACAGACACAATTGTCTTGTCGATGTGGCACAGGGTCTGGCACTTAAGGTCGGCACACCGGAATTCGGTTCGTGACACCACCTTCGCATCCAAGACCGGTGTGAGATCAAAGGAACCGGCTCCGAGCAGGTTCACCGTACCCAGTTCCCGGATGGCGCAAAGTCCGATTCCCCATGCGCCCATGGCGCCGGGATTGTATGGAACAATCACCTCACGGCCGGTCACGGCTGCCAGTGTCCACGCGAGTGCGGGGCCGCTAGCAGGCTTACCCTGGAAGAAAATCCGCTCCCCGAAAGTGCGTTCTCCCATGACCCGGTTGATGTAGTTATGGATGACGGAATACTGGAAACCGCCGAAAAGATCCTCGATGCTGAATCCCTCATTGTGGGCCTCGGCGGCCGCATCCGCAACGAACACCGTGCACATCTGGCCCAGGTCCGGCGGGCGGTTTGCCGCTTGGGCCAGCCGCGTGAACTCGGCGACATCCGTGACCCCGTAAAAGACCGCTTGTTCCTCCAGGAACGAGCCAGTCCCTGCGCTGCAGGCTTTGTTCAGGTCGCTTTCCACGATCTGGCCGTCGGCGATCTGTATGAACTTGGCGTCCTGCCCGCCGATTTCGACGACCGAAAGGCTTTTCCCGCCTTTCTCATCGCAATGAGTGGCTGCGGTCGCGTGGGCGACGATCTCGTTCAGGACAACGATCTGGTCTGTCATGAGCGGGAATGCTGCCCTTAGGACCGTGGCGGCGGCCTCCCGGCCGGAGCCAGTGAGAGCAATGGCGCGGATGTCCGGCCGGACTCTTTTCAGGATTGCATCAATCAGACGGGAAGTCGCGTCAACAGGATTGCCGCGAGTCCGGTCATACACGTCCAGCAGCTGGTTACCGGTCCGTATGGACGTCAGCACCGCTTTGCTGCCGGTGGAGCCAAGATCCAGCCCGAGCACGGAGGGAGTAATGGCTAGGTCCTCGGTGACTGGTGGAGCCTCCTGATAGGTGACCTTTGAAGCCCAGTTTCGTGCGGGTTGATGAACCCGGAACCGGGTCTGCCGGGGCGCGATGAGGTCCGTTGGATCGGTAGGCAGTCTAAGCAGGGTTTCTCCGCGGAACTGGTCGGCGGCAATCACGGCGGCTCCGAGCGCTTCGTACATCTGCGGGTCAGGAACAACATGGACATCACCCCCCGCGAGTTTCCGGAATGCATTCAAGAAGGCTTCTAGCCGTGCACCGCCTCCCATGAGGTACACGGGGCCCTCAATCCGTGCCCGGGATAGAAGCGCCGCGACGTTCCGGGCGACGGACTCGAAATACCCGCGCATCAGCTGATCGGTCGGTTTGCCCTGATTCCCGAAGTGGGTCATCTCGCTTTTCGCGAACACCGAGCACCGGGCGGTGATCGGGATGCTGTCCGATGCCGTGAGTGCCGCCTTGTCAGCCTCTCCCAGCTTCAGCCCGAACCGTCCCGCGATCTTTACGATCGTCTCGCCGGTCCCGGAAGAGCACTTGTCATTCTCGATGTAATTGAAATGTCCGTGCGCGCTGCGGGTGAGCACCGAATAGCCGCGGGCGCCGAGACTGACGAGATTGACGGCGCCGGCAATCTCAGGCCGCAGCCGCAGCGCAGCGGCAACGCAGGCATCTTCCGGTAGTCCGGATATTACCGGTGGAACCAGTTCGTCCGAGTGAAGTCCCGTTGCGGCAAGGGCGATGCAGGAGGCGATATTGTGTTCGAGATACCATTCCCGGAACGCATCCGCCGGGTGTCCATTGTGGGTAACGCACCGGGTGGTTTCCTCGATGATTGCCCCGTCATCGCATAGAATTGCCGTCACAAACTTGGCTGTGGCCTTGCCCAGATCGCAGCCTGCGACCCTTCGGGTTTCCGAGCATCCGGCCTTGCCCTGTGTGCCGGGATATCTGGTGTTCTGATCGGCCATTTCGGCTCCAGTCCTTCTGGACAATAAAGTCTCTATACCTTTGTAATATATTGTATTACTATGATAGTTATCAGATCGGCTGAGAGTCTCCTCACTACAGAGTGCGCTCGCTTCCGCCATCGACCGGTATTTGGGCACCAGTGGTCTTTGAAAAGGAGCCGTCAACCAGTGCGCGGACGGTTCTGGCAACGTCGGAACTGCTGATGCTGGTCTTCAGAAGGTTGTTCCGTTTGTATTGATCGACAGTCATCCCGTAGGCGGCTGCCCTTGAGGCGAGCATTTCGGGCGTCCAGATACCCGTGTCGAAAACCATGTGCGGGTGGAGGATGTTGACGCGGATTCCGAATTCGCCGCCCTCCAAGGCACAGACCCGGGCAAGCTGTGTCTGGGCGGCCTTTCCAACACTGTAGGCCGCCGCCATTTTGCCGGGTGCCGGGACGTTCTTGGAAGCGACGACAGCGATATCACCTCCGCAGGCATTCAGTTTCATCCAGTGGATTGCCTGCGAGGCCACGTGCAGGGCCCCGTCCACGTTCACCCTCATGGACAAATCCCACTGCAAACTGTCCATCTCCTCGACTGGCTGGTTTTTTGGAAAAACCCCGGCGTTCTGGACTACGACATCAATACCGCCCGACCAGAGCACCGTTTCCCGGAAGCAGTGGGCAATGGATGGGCCGGATGTCACATCGGCCGCAAAGCAGCGGACTGAGTTACCGTTCCGGCATTTTTTTCGGACGACAGTTTCCGCACTCCTAAGCTTCTGCTCATCCCGGTCGAGGAGAGCGACACACGCTCCGGCTGCCGCCAGTTCCTCGGCAATGGCCCGGCCAATGCCGTTCGCGGCGCCTGTGACAATGGCGGTCCTCCCCTGCATCGGGGCCGCGCCAGTTCCCCTTTTGAGCTTTGCCTGTTCCAGTGACCAGTATTCGACGTCGAAGATGTCCGACGGCGAAAGTGCCTCGTAGGTGCCGCCAGCTTCCACTTCAGCAATGACATTTATCGTGTGCTCGTAGATGTCACGGACCGCTGCAGCCTGGGTGAACGTCAGGCCGCAAGTGATGACGCCGAGGCCCGGCACGATAATCACGCGAGGCAGGGGGTCCAGCATGACGAGTCCATTGCCACGGCGGGCCGCCTGTTCCCGGAAATAGTCTCCGTACCGCTCCGCATACTCGTCAAACTGCTGGCAGAGGGTGGAGGCGATATCTTCCCGGTCGAAAGATTCCAGGTGGAGCAGCATCGGCACACGCTTGGTCTGGATAACATGGTCGGGAGTGAGTGGCCCCCGGAGAGCGGCCTCTGTCATCTGTGGATTCGCTGCGAACCGAAGAGCTTCGGGGGTATCCAGAAGACTGAGTCCCGGGCGCAGGCCATGCCTTGTGAATTCGCTGCGGATGCAGGCCATGACCAGTGCCGCCTGCTCTCGGTCCGGTTTCTGTGGAGTCACTGGCTTGTTCCCGGAGACGGTCCGAAGCGTGGATCTTGAGGCGGCCTCTTCAGCCATCGCTACGAACTCGATATGTCTTCCGTAGGCCTCGGCGGCAGTATCGCCAAAGGTCACCAGCCCATGCCGGAACAGGAGCAAGCCCTCGGCCTGTGGCGACTCGTCGTAAATATTCGCGCACTGCCGGGCAAGGTCGAAGCCGGGCATGATGTACGGGACAAAAGCCAGCCGGTGCTCAAAAATATTCCGCACCAGTTCTTCGCCCCCGGACCGGTTGGTGAGCGTAATAATGGCGTCGGCGTGGCTGTGGAGGATAAAC